>JAFTEI010000174.1 GCA_017453965.1 Lachnospiraceae bacterium | reverse complement strand
TCTGGAGGCCATACTCGAATTATGTCAACCATAATAGCGGCCCAATCCAGAGTTATGTTAACCAAGGCAAAGAGTTAGAAATTTAAGTTATGTTAACCAAGATAAAAAATTTCCTTAAGTTCAGATCGGAGGAATATTTAAAGGAGCTTTTTAAGAGCTCTGTCCATCTGGTCAAGTGGACGCTGCTGGCAGCCCTGGTGGGAGTCATCGTGGGGATGATCAGCACGGCCTTTGCCTGGAGCATACTCTATGTGACGGACTTTCGGACCGCCCATCCCTGGCTTTTGTACCTCCTGCCGCTGGCAGGCTGCCTCATAGTATTTCTATATAAGCTTTGCGGGGTCGAGCACTCCCGGGGAACAAATCTGGTGCTGACCACGATACAGTCAAAGACGGAGCTGCCTAAAAGGATGGCTCCGCTTATCTTTATTTCGTCGGTGATTTCCCACCTCTTCGGCGCCAGCGTGGGACGTGAGGGAGCGGCTCTGCAGCTGGGCGGCTCCGTAGGGGCGGCCATAAGTCCGGGGATACAGAAGGTGATGGAGAGCTTCCGTTTAAGCTTCACCGATTCCGACCGGCACCTTATGATAATGGCGGGAATGAGCGCGGCCTTTGCGGCCATCTTCGGAACGCCCATTGCGGCGGCGGTCTTTCCGATGGAGGTCATAAGCATAGGACTTATGCATTTTTCCGCCCTCCTGCCCTGCGTCATCGCCTCCCTCGTGGCCTCGAGCTTTGCCTCTACCATGGGCATAGACGCGGAGGCCTTCGGAATAGTGAGGCTGCCGGACTTTACCCTGGCCTCGGGAGCAAAGATCTTCCTGCTGGCTATTCTGACGGCTCTGATGAGCGAGCTGTTCTGTCTTATGTTAACCGCTGCCCATAAGGGCTTTGCCAATCTTTTCACCTCGCAGTATCTGGCGATAGTTGTAGGCGGCTGTCTTGTGATAGGTCTGACCCTGCTGATCGGCAGCTATGACTACCTTGGAGCAGGGGTTCCGATGATAATAAGCGCCATGAAGGGGGAAACTCCCTGGTACGCCTTTGCCCTGAAGATGCTCTTTACCGCCATCTATATAGGCGCGGGGTACAAGGGTGGCGAGATAGTTCCCTCGATCTTTATCGGCGCGACCTTCGGCTGCTTTTTTTCCGGCTTTGTGGGACTTCCCTCCTCACTCTGCGCGGCCTGCGGCATTGCGGCCATGTTTGTGGGAGTGACCAACTGCCCCATATCCACGATCCTTATCAGCACGGAGCTTTTCGGCTTTGCGGGGATACCCTACTATCTGGTGAGCGTGGCGGTCTCCTATGTTATGAGCGGGTACTACGGTCTGTACCACGAGCAGAGGATAGTATATTCCAAAAAAAGAACGGTGTTCATAAACCAAAAGGTATTGTAAAATATCTTATGTATAGGTTATTGAATTTTATCAAAAATTCAATAACCGTACTCGACCAGGCGGCCGGCTTGCCGGTCGGCGTGTCCGGCGAAGCCGGATTTCCGAACGCATTTTCCGATTTTGCGTTCGGAAAGTCATAGAAACTTGTTTACGTCTCATTTTCCGGTGGAGGATTCAGGGAGTGAAGGAATACAAGCTGGACAGGCTCATTGTTATCGCAACAGCCCTTTCTGTCGAAAGAGATATAGACATGCTTCTGGAGTTCATCCTCCTGGAGGCCATGGATATAACCTCCTGTGACGGAGGTACTGTCTATACGCTTGAAGACGGGTATCTGTCCTTCAGGAATATGATAACCAAGTCCAAGAACGTCTATCTAAATTCCGGACGGGGCGAGATAAAGCTTCCGCCCATACCCCTGGGGCGCACCCACGTCTGCGCCTGTTCCGCTTTGGATAAAAAGAAGATAAACATACCGGACGTATATCTTTCAGAGGAATACGATTTTGCCGGAGCGCAGAAGTACGACGCCCTGAACGATTACCGGACCAAATCCATGCTGGTGCTGCCGATGGAGGACGACCAGGGGGATGTGATCGGTGTGCTGCAGCTCATAAATGCCATGGACGACGACGGGGAGATCTGTCCGTTTCCGGAGGACTGCGAGAGGCTGATCTCCGCCCTTTCCTCTCTGGCCGCGGTGAGCCTCAACAACAGCCAGCTTTCCCAGGAGGTCTACGATATCCTGCACTCCTTCGTGCGGGTCATGGTAGGGGCGATAGATACGAGGAGCTCGTACAATGCCAACCACACCAAGAGTATGGTGAGGTACGGGGAAAGATTCCTGCAATGGCTGGACGAGACCAATTCGCCATATAAATTTCCCGAAAGGGCGAAGGATCCCTTCATTATGAGTATCTGGCTCCACGATATCGGCAAGCTGGTCATACCTTTGAGCGTCATGGACAAGGCCACGAGGCTGGGCAGGCGCAAGGAGAAGATAATGCACAGGATAGAGGTGGCCATCCTGATGGACAGGGTGAGGCAGCTCGAGGACCCGGCGCACTCGGACGAGGCCGGGGAGAATATACGGCGGATCAAGGAGGCGAGAGACCTTATCTTAAAGGCCGATGAGGCCGGTTTTCTCGAGGACGAGACCGTTGAGGGGCTCAAGGAGGCGGCAGGGCTTAAGTGCTTTACCTCCGAGGGAGAGGAGGTCCCGCTGCTTAACGAGGACGAGCTGGAGGCAATCACGATAAGGAAGGGGACGCTGACGGCTGTCGAGCGCAGGACGATGGAGGAGCACGTAGTACAGACCGCCAAAATGCTGGAGAAGATGAAGTTCAGGGGAATCTACGCCGGAGTGCCGAAGTGGGCGGCGGCCCACCATGAGCTTCTGGACGGCAGCGGGTATCCGGAGGGCAAGAGAGGAGAGGAGATCTCCACCGAGACCCGGATAATTACGATTCTCGATATATATGACGCGCTGACCGCCGAGGACAGGCCCTATAAGCCACCGATGTCCCCGGAGAAATCCTTCGTTATCCTCCACGGGATGGCTGACGAGGGGAAGCTCGACAAGGAGCTGCTGACCCTCTTTGAGGAAAGCCGGGCCTGGGTCAGGTGAGAAAATGGCCGGATTATTTGTAGGGTATTCATGAAGGGGTCTCAAAGCTTGCAAAATGGGGTTGCGTAGTGTATTATGGCTGGGTAACATAAGTTATTGAATAAGCTGGTGTTGCCATTTATTAGGGCGTGTTTTTGCGGCAGGCGCTTCGGTGCCGCCGTTTTATGGGGGAAATAAAATGTCAAAGAAACGTAAGGGGATGCCGCTATTGCTGCTGGCGCTGCTTTTGCTGCTTCTGGTCACAGGAGTGGGAGCAGGCGTCTTTTTTCTTGTAAAGGATAAAATCACCGCGGCCTCGATGAGGATAGTAAAAACAGAGGGCGAGGTAGAGCTGGAGGATAAGGGTAAGAAAAAGACCATCCTTGAAAACATGCGGCTAAATAGCGGCAATACGCTGGAGACCATGACGGGAGGTTATGCCCGCATAAGCCTGGACGACAGCAAGCTGGTGTCTTTAAGCGAGCTCAGCCTGGCGGAATTCCTGTCGGATAAGGGAGGAAAGAAGCTGGAGCTCAGGCTTTCCAAGGGAGAGCTCTTCTTCGATGTCTCCAGGGCCCTGGAGACTGACGAGACATTTGACATACGTACCTCTACGATGGTCGTCGGTATCAGAGGCACCGTCGGCAATGTGACTATAGACGACGAGGGGCACGAGAGCGTAGCCCTGGTTTCGGGACACGTGCACATCGAAGTGGTAAATCCGGAGACCGGAGAGGTAAAGGAGACGGAACTCTATGCGGGCAATAAGGTGTCGATCTATCTCTATAGCGACCGCGAGACGGATACTATCGAATTTTACCCGGAGACCATATCGGTAAGGGACCTTCCGGCGGGGCTGGTAAGGGAGCTCATGATAAATGAGGCTACGCTGGAGAGGGTCTGCGAGGAAGCGCATTATGAAAGAGGAGAGCTGATTGCCTATGCGGACGAGCTGGGTGTCAGCAGCGGCGCGGAGTGGCTCGGTGAAGAGGAGCTGACGGCTGCTGTGGAGGAGTTTGGCACGGCGGCCACTGCGGAGGGTGAGCTTGCAGAGGGAGATGCGGCTGACCTGGCGCAGGAGGGCCTGGCAGAGGCAGGAGAGGCCGCTGGTGAGGGCGTCGACGGTGCTGCCGGTGACGCAGCCGTAGAGGACGGCGTAGCCGGGGCTGCGCAGGCCGAGAACAGCGCCGAGGGAGCCGGCGGGGAAGCGGCTGCCGGAAACAGCGCAGCGAGGACGGCCAATCCCGTGAACGAGGTGGCAAACGCCATGGCCGGCGGTCTCGCGGATGTGATGAATATCAGCCTGGGCGCACCGCTCCAGACGAGCCCCGTTACAGCAATAACCTGGACGAATCCCGCTCCCGCAGCGCCCTCCTCGTCCTCGACTTCATCAGAGGAAGAAGAGGAAGATGACGACGATGACGACGACCACAAGAGCAAAAAGTCCAAGTCGGAGGAAAAGAGCGAGGACACGAATAAGCCCTCGGAGGATAACAAGAAGAACGAAGAGCAGCCCTCCGACAACGGGAAAGATACGCCTTCTGAAAATAAGACACCTTCAGAGAATAAAACACCCTCTGAAAATAAAACACCTTCGGAGAATGAACCGCCTAAGCCCACTTATAACTATACGGTGAAGTGCGTAGATAGTGAAACCGAGATGGAGCTCAAATCAGAACAGAGGACGACCACCGAAAGCACCATCACGATAGTGGCTCCTTCGATAGCAGGCTATATGGCAACAGAAGCCTCCCAGACCGTTAATGTTAGCGAGGACGATACTGTAACGTTCATTTATAAGTCAACAGCAGGGGCAGGACTTTTTAACGCGAATGGAGAGATGATAAAGTCGTGGGATGCGCTGGTCGCGGATGGAGATATCAAGGTCAGCGGAACGACAATAAACAGGGGAACTAGCACAGCTCTTGCAGGAAAGCTGGTATTGCCGGATGGGATAACAGGTATAGGAGATAATGCCTTTAAAAATTGTGAAGGTCTGACAGGCATCATATTGCCTACAGGGGTAACGAGTATCGGCAATTCTGCGTTTTCTGGTTGCAGTGGCCTGAATAGTATGACCTTACCGGAAGGAATAGAGAGCATAGAGTCACAGGTATTTGAACGCTGCAGCGGCCTGACAAGCATTACGATACCGTCAGGAGTAAAAAGCATAGGTTTAAATGCATTCCAAGATTGCAATAGCCTGACTACTATAAATTATAGAGGTACCAGGCAACAATGGGAGAGCATAGGGATTGGGGAAGGTAACGAGCTTCTCACTAGCAATGATATTCTAATAAACTACGAATACTCCGGACCCTGAGCGTCGCAGTCAGGAGAGGGCATCTAAATCCCGGCCTGCTGCATGAGCGCATCGGTGAGCATTTTTGAAAAGTTGATATTGTGTTTTTCGCCGTATGTATTTAACCATGCGGGGATCGTGATATTTTTGCGTATTGTTTTGCTGCTGTAGCGCTCAGCGTAGGCGTCGATATCCAGGGATATAAGGCTTACAAATGAACCCTCGGGAGGGGTGATCTCATTGTAGCTGCTGGGACGGGGATAGGAATCTCCATTCTCCAATTCGCCAAGAATCCAGCCTGAAGCTGCATCTACAGCCATATCTATTGCATCGGGAAGATCGTCACCTTCCGTTACGCATCCCGGAAGATCGGGGACGGTCACGGTAAAACCTTCTTTTTCCAGGCAGGGAGTAAAAATTGCAGGATATATCAGTTTCATAAGCTACCTCCATGTTGAAATCTGAGCCTGATTAAATATCGATAATACGGTTCCCTTGTCGAGATCTCCTTTATGAAACGGAATCGTAACTTTTCCGCTTTTGCTGGGGTGTTTGTATTGCCTGTGGGAACCGACTTGCTTTACCAGATACCAGCCATCAGAAAGTAGTATCCTTTCAGCATTTTTAGCTGTCAATGTGAACCTCCTTTTATTATACGCATTATCCGCATAAATACAAGCGTTAATAGTATCGTTTGCATTATTCTGGGCTTGTTAAAAATCGTGGGAAAGCTTTTAAAGAAGTGCTATTATAGTAAACGACAAGTTTTTAATGTCGTTCACTATAGATTTTATTTTTAGGAAGAATCCCGAAATATCGCAAAATATGTTATCATATTTACAAATAGTCGTAAACATTTGATCACATCATCAAGCCATTGAAAAAACCGCCTTTTAAAACTATAATTTTACTATATAAACGACTGATTCAAAGAAAACGCCAAATTCTATGGATGAAAAAAACACTGATCGCAGAACTATAAAAACTAAAAAAGCCTTACGTGACGCTCTTGCCGAGCTTCTGACGAAAAAAGATCTTCATAAGATAACCGTGCAGGAGATCACAAATATCGCAGATGTAAACAGAGTTACATTCTACAGGCATTTTCTCGATGTTTATGACCTCTATGACAAAACAGTACAGGAAATATTTATTGAGATCGGCCTGCTTATTCTGCAGCTCGAAAAATTACAGCCCGATAAGGCTTTTGACGAGCTTGTATCTTACATAGATCAGAACCATACCGTGTTCAAAATGATATTCTGCCCGAACGTGAAAAGTTCGATACGTTTCAAATTTGAAAAGTGCATTGAAGGTTTATTTCTTCAGCTTGAGGCGGAAAAGGACGGTGCCGGTCCCCGCGACAGCAAAC
>JAFTEI010000173.1 GCA_017453965.1 Lachnospiraceae bacterium | reverse complement strand
CGCCGGCGCCTCAAATCCCAGCCTGTCCACTATTTTTTCCAGCTCTGGCCCCACCGCCCCGGCTCTGCTGCAGCCAAAGCATGAAGCTATCTCCTCAAAGATATTTAAAAGATATTGTTTTCCCCTCGGATCGACGCACTTTTCAAGGTTCTCCGTCATCCACGGAAACAATTTTGCATTGCAGAGGATAGCCGCATGTCCGTGGGCGATTCCAAACAGCGTTGTAAGCTTATAGCACATTGCATGCCCCGCGGTGGTCTTGGATATATTGATCGCCTTTCCCGCAATATTGGCTGCCCGCAGCATCCTGTCATTTGAAGCCCCGTTGTTTTCCAGATACCCGTCCAGCTCTTCGAGCACCATGCCTAAGGCCTCTCTGCTGTAGCTCCTGCTCTCGTCGTTGCTGTTGACGGACCAGAATGATTCCAGCGAATGGCACAGGGCGTCCATCGCCGTGGCCTTCTTCTGATACAGGGGCAAAGTCTCCAAAAAGCTGCTGTCGAATAAAACCGCCTCCGGGATACAGCTGTCGTCAGCTACGGACAGCTTCTCCCCGTTATGATAGATTACCGCAAAGGACGTCGCCTCCGACCCTGTTCCCGCCGTAGTCGGTACGGCCAGAAAGTGCAGGCTGTTCGGGACGGCCTTCTGTGATAAATAGTCGGCCCCTTCATCCATATTGCTGTACAGCTTAACGCATTTTGCAACGTCAATAGCCGAGCCGCCGCCGACGGCTATTATCCCGTCACAGCCCTCAGCCTTAAAAAGCTTTACTCCCCTGACGACCGATTCGTATAGGGGGTTGGGCTCATAGTCCGAAAACCTGATAAATTGAATCCCTTTGCTTTCCAGCGTATCCAGATGCTCCCTGAAACCCTGATTGTGCCTGATGGCGCTCCCGCAGACCAGCAGGGGTCTCCTGACACCGGCACTTTCCAGGAAACTATCCAGAGCCCTGTAATTATTATCAGCTGATAAAATAGCCTGTTTCATATTCTGTGATACTACTCTTCGGGTATGAGCGTGATTATATCCTTTATGCTCATACACTTTTCATCGCATTCCTTTGCTCTGTGATTTTGCAATATCGTCCGCGCTGCGTCCTGCATTGCCGGGAAACCGCTTCTGGTGAGCTGATTTGCATATATCACGATATTGGCACCCCTCTCCTTAAACTCCTCCTCGTAAACGCTGTTATACGATGTAGGCACAAGGACGACAGGTGTAGTCTTGTCCCTGGCCCTGAATTTTTCAATGAATTCAAAGATCTCGTCGGGCTCCTTTTTCCTGCTGTGTATCATTATCGCATCGGCGCCCGCCTCGCTGAAGGCAAAGGCTCTTTTCAGCGCCTCCTCCATGCCCTTTTCCAGGATCAGGCTTTCTATTCTGGCGCAGATCATAAAATCCTTTGTCTTCTGCGCGTTCTTCCCGGCCCGTATCTTAGCGCAGAAATTCTCTATACTGTCCTCTGTCTGCTCCACCTCGGTTCCAAACAGGGAGTTTTTCTTTAAGCCGGTCTTATCTTCAATGATAATCATGGAAACACCCATGCGTTCGAGCGAGCGCACAGTGTACACGAAATGCTCTATCAGCCCGCCGGTATCTCCGTCAAAGATTATCGGCTTGGTCGTCACCTCCATGATGTCATCCACTGTCCTGAACCGACTCGTCATATCTACCAGCTCTATATCGGGCTTGCCTTTTGCGGTAGAATCACACAGGGAGCTTATCCACATGGCGTCAAACTGATGTATTCCCCCGTTTTGATATACCATCGTCTTTTCAACGATCAGCCCGGTTATCCCGCTATGGGCTTCCATCGCGGTAATAAAGCCCTTGATCGCAAGAAGCTTCCTCAGCCTGGCCCTCCTCGCGTCCGGCAGGGAGAGCTCCATTCTTGTCCTGTCTTCCATCTCCTTATATTTGGAATCCTTGGAATAGGGATATTCTACCAGCTTGCCCCCGTAGGAGGCCAAAACGGAAACGACCTCGTCCCTGACGGGCTTTTGAAAGCCGGTTACCCAGTCGTCTCCATGGACCACTATATCCGGCTTATATTTTTCCAGGTTCTCCTTGTAGGAGAGGGTATTCTGACTGACCACCCGATATACCCCGGCAATATTTTCAAACATCGCCTTTCTCTCCCCCGCCGGAACGAGCGGGAAGCGTTTGTAGCTTGCCACTACCTCATCCGACAATACACCGATTATAAGCTTCCCAAGCCTCTGGGCCTTTTTTATGATGGCTATGTGACCGCTATGGATAATGTCGGTTGAAAAGGTCATGTAGACCGTCCTGTTTTCAACCTCCTTGAGCTTTGCCGAAACAACCGCGAGGTCGTTTTGATCGTCTATTTCAGAGCATAAGAGCTCCTCGACATCGAGGGCGGCAATATTGCATCTTCCTTCCAGGGCATTTAACGCGTTTTCAGCGTAGACCTTGCGCTGGCCGTTTTCGCAAAACTCTGTTATTTTTCCCAGCCAGAGCCTCCAATCCTCTTTAAGCAGCTTATATAAAGGCTGAGCTGCCATGACGTTTTCAAAAAACTCAATGCCTACCTTCGTAACCATGTTGCCATCGATGACCGCCTTAAAATCCTTTTCGGGAATGGCCGCGGTGGATGACACTGCCATACATGAAGTTTCTGAGCCGGTCAGCCTGTCCAGGACCTCATTTTCAAATACGAGATCCCCATGCATAAGAATAATATCCTCGTCCAGATACTCCCTGGCACAGTATATGCTGTATATGTAATTTGTCTCCTGATATAAAGGATTTTTCACAAATTTAATGTCGATCGGCAGATCCAGCTCCCGGCAATAATTAATGAGCACACTGTCAAACATGCCGGTAGTGATAACGACCTGGTCTACACCGATGTCCGACAGCTGCTTAAGCTGCCTGGAAAGAATTGTTTCTTTAGAGCTTATTTCCGTCATGCACTTGGGATGCTCCTTCGTCAGTATCCCCATCCTGGTCCCCATGCCTGAGTTTAAGATCAATGCTTTCATTTTATACACCTTCCAATACTTCTTTTTTATCTCTCTGACGGAGCTTCCCGTCCCTCACCTCGTATATGATATCGCAATTTCTGATGGTCGTAAGGCGATGGGCAATGATTATCATGGTCTTCGTGCCCGACAGCGCGTCGATCGACTCCATTACCGCCGTCTCAGTATCGTTATCAAGGGCGGAAGTTGCCTCGTCGAGGATCAGCACCTCCGGCTGCCTGTAGAGAGCGCGGGCGATTCCTATACGCTGCCTCTGTCCGCCGGAAAGCTTGATACCCCTGTCTCCTACGATAGTATCCAGTCCATCCTTCTGCTCCCGTACATATTCGTCCAGCTGTGCCTCTTTAAGCGCCTTCCAGAGTCTTTCATCATCGATATCCTTCGGGTCCTCTCCGAAAGCCACATTGGCCCGTATCGTATCGTCCATCAGGTATATCGCCTGCGGAATATAGCCTACGATCCTGTGCCATGCGTGCAGATGCTCATAGACGTCGATATCATCGGCGTAAATATGTCCCTGCTGTGGCTCCAGCACGCCCAGTATCACATCCGCCAGGGTTGTTTTTCCCGAACCGGAAGGCCCGATAAGCGCTACTGATTTATTCTTCGGTATAGTAAGCGAGACGTCACTTACTATGATCTTATCCGGATTTGCCGGATAATAAAAGCTGATATTTTTTACTTCTATCCCTGTCTTAAAATCTATGATCGTAGTATCGGTATTGTCGTGGAGCACCTTCTGGCGAAGCTCTTCGATCCCCTGAAGATCCTTGTAGACCGCCTCGAGAGATGGCTTATTATACATTATCGCTGTGACATTATTGCTGATCCTGTTAAAGGATGGAAGCATTCTGATCGCTGCAACAGCAAAAACGGAAACTATGGGGACAAAGCTCCTAATATTTGCCCCCAGAAAAATACGGGCTGATATAAAGCCCAGCAGGCCACAGATGCATACCGTCTCCATGATCGGACGCGGAGCGATCCCATAGAGCAGCTGCCGCCTCTGGATACTGACCTGGCGTCTGTATGCCCCGTCATAATTCTCCAGAAAATATTTTTCCCTGTTTGTAACCTTTACTTCCTTTATCCCTCCAAAAGACTGGGATATCCATTTATACAGCAGTGCCCCCACCCTTCGATTCTCTTCGCCGAGCCTTGTCATCCTCTTTCTGAAGATCAGCACGACTACCAGCATAAAAAGGCTCAGGAGGACTATAACGGCTATCGTTGTCGCCACATCCTGCATCAGAAGAAAAATTACCAGTGCGGCGCAGGTCACTCCTTCAGTAAACAGCTGGATCACATTTAATACCACCTGAAAAAACCCGTTTACATCCCCGCCAACATTTCTCTGCAGCTCCGCTACGTTATGCGATACATGAAAAAGATAATCCTGACTTAAATAACACTCCATGAGTCTGTAGGAAACACGTCTCTGGTTATTGTAGGTATACCGGTACTGCAGGTTGTACATAAAAAGTATATAGATATTTTTGACTATATAAACTATTATAAGGGCTACCGCCATAAGCAGGATAAAGGTCCGCACATCACTGATATTTAATAGCTTCGCCAGCTTCGAATAATTATTGTCCTCGTTCAGGACATCCGGATCTGTAACCACCGTTATCAGCGGCAAAACGGCCGATACCCCCAGAGTTTCAAACAGGGCACCCACGATAATGGCTGCCAATAATATCAGCAGCCTTATCTTCTGTCCCCTGTCCAAAACATAGTTTATTTTTTTCATCATCTCAATGCCCATTCAGCATTTACCTCGTACAAATGGTCTAAATGAAAACTTAATGAATTAAATCAGTCTTTCGTTGGCCTTAATATCCTTTGCTATTGTATCATCGTATGTCTATTCCCACAACGCTTTCCTTATGGCATGGTCTCATGATACACGAAAAACACCCCCGGGAAAAGTCTTAATGACCTCCTCCCGGGGGCTTCGTGTTGCTGTCTGCAAGTGATCTTCTGTCTTTATCCGCAGGCCATGATCTGTATCATTTGGCCACTCACCTCACCAATACCATACACTCATACCTTACTCCGTCGACTTCGGCGTAGACTGTTGTGTAGCCCGGCGCTACCGCGCTGACTCTGCCATAGCCATCCACCGTGGCGACTGTTCTGTCAAGGCTTCCCCATGTGACGCTCCATCCGCCGGCGTTTTTCAGGCTGAGCTTCTTTGTCTTCCCGGTCTTTATAGTCAGGGATGTCTTGCTCAGCTTGGGGATATTGACCTTTAACGTCATCGACACCTTGGCCGCGTTTTTCCCCTCGCCATAATAGGCCGTTATCTTCGTGCTTCCCCTTCCGGCCGTGGTTATCTCCCCGGTCGCTGCGTCTATCGACGCAACAGATGATTTCGAGCTGCTCCACGAGGTCGGCTTAAGGGTCGTCGTCCCCAATATGAGGCTTGCCGCGTCGATAGTCTCGCCATACTTCGTGCTCGTTATCTTCTTTTTCGACGCTACCGGCACCTCTATGTTTACACTG
>JAFTEI010000172.1 GCA_017453965.1 Lachnospiraceae bacterium | reverse complement strand
TACCCATCCGGGTTTTTGGACTGCCAGTTCCAGGAGTCGGTGCACATGTCGTCCAGGGTCTTCTCGGCCTTCCAGCCCAGGACCTTGAAGGCCTTCTCCGGGTCGGAATAGCATTGCGCTATATCTCCGGGACGCCTCGGGTCGATCACATAGGGCAGCTCCTTCCTGCAGGCCTTGTTGAAGGCCTTTATGATATCGAGAACGCTGTAGCCCGTTCCGGTTCCTAGGTTGAATATGTTTACGCCCTCCAGCTTCTCCATTCCTTCTATGGCCTTTACATGGCCCTTGGCAAGGTCCACTACGTGGATATAGTCACGCACTCCCGTTCCGTCCGGGGTATCGTAGTCGTTTCCGAATACATGTATCTTTTCCAGCTTCCCCGTGGCAACCTGGGCCACATAGGGCAGAAGGTTGTTGGGTATGCCCTTGGGGTCCTCGCCTATAAGGCCGCTCTCGTGGGCGCCTATGGGATTGAAATAGCGCAGCAGCATTATCCTCCACTCGCTGTCACTCTTCCAGATATCCGTCAAGATCCTCTCCTGCATGGCCTTCGTCGTGCCGTAGGGATTGGTCGTCTCGCCCAGGGGACACTCCTCGGTTATCGGCACAAAGGCCGGGTCTCCGTAGACCGTGGCCGAGGAGGAGAAGACGAACTTCTTGCAGCCGTACTTCCTCATTACGTCGGCCAGAGCCAGGGTGGACTCCAGGTTATTGTGGTAATATTCGATGGGCTTTTGCGTGGACTCCCCCACAGCCTTATAGCCTGCAAAGTGGATGACAGCCTCAATCCCCTCTTTGGCGAAGAGCTTGTCCAGCCCCTCCCTGTCCAGCACGTCCAGCTTGTAGAAGACAGGCCTTTTGCCCGTGATCTGCTCTATCCTGTCCACCACCATTTCCTTGGAATTGTAGAGATTGTCCGCTATAACAACGTCATAGCCCGAATTGATGAGCTCCACTACAGTATGGCTTCCGATAAAACCCGTTCCGCCAGTAACTAAGATCTTCATTTATTACCTCCTGTAAAATAGTTTACATAACTCCGCGGCGCCAAATCCGCCATTTATATACAAGCACAAATCGTTCAATAGGTTTACATAACTCGGGCCGTCTCAAACCGTCTCGGGCCATCTCAAGCCGCCTCAGGTGCAGTCACTAAAGCGCACTCTCTCAACCGCCTCAGCACCCATTCACCGCGTCAATGAACCGCCTGATTCCCTCATTGCCCTCTTTGCTGTCCTTATAGACTCCGCTGTGCTCCAGCACCTTCATAAATACTAAGCCTATCTCTGTCTTTATTATCTTGTCCAGCTTTTCCGCCGAAGCCGCGTCATTTTTGACATTGGCCGGGGCAAACTCCGGATATTCCTTTAAGATATCCGCCGCCCAGTCCGCGTGTGAGGCGATCTCCTCTATCCTGCTCAGCTCCTCGCCCTTTAAGATCGTGTCCTTTAAGATCTCCATCTCCTTCTTTAAGCGCGCTGGAAGGATGGCCAGGCCCATGACCTCTATGAGGCCGATGTTCTCCTTCTTGATATGGTGCAGCTCCTGGTGCGGATGGAAGATCCCTAAGGGATATTCCTCCGTCGTCCTGTTATTCCTTAAAACGAGGTCGATCTCATAGTCCTTATCCCTTCTCCTGACTATGGGCGTTATGGTATTGTGGGGCGTTCCGCCGGTCTCGGCAAAGATCCCGCATTCCCTGTCTGAATAAGCTCTCCAGCACTTAAGTATCTTATCTGCCAGCTCCACCAGCAAAGCGCTGTCCTCTCCCCTAAGCCTTATGACCGACATGGGCCAGTCGAGGACGCAGGCCTTCACCCCTTCGTAGCCCTTGAATTCCACCGCAAAGCGCTCTCCCGCCCTGGCCATGGGAAACTCATAGTTTCCGCCCTGGAAATGCTCGTGGCTTAAGATCGAGCCGCCCACTATGGGCAGGTCCGCATTCGAACCTATCACGTAATGTGGAAGGAAGGTCACGAACTCCATGAGCCTGCCGAAGGTCTCCTTATTAATCTTCATCGGGCTGTGCTCCTCTGAAAGGACGATGCAGTGCTCGTTATAATACACATAGGGCGAATACTGCATGTACCAGCGGCTCCCCCCGAGCTCCATGGGAATGAGCCTTATATTCTGCCTCGCGGGGTGGTCAAGTCTGCCCCGGTAGCCCTCATTTTCAATACATAAGAGGCACTTGGGGTAGGCGTCCGCGCTCTTCTTTAGGGCCGCGGCGATGGCCTTGGGATCCTTTTCCGGCTTTGAAAGATTTATCGTGATATCGAGCTCTCCGTACTTCGTAGCCGCCGTCCACTTAATATCCTTAGCTATCCTGTAGGTCCTGATATAGTCGCTGTCGCGGCTTAACTTGTAAAAATAGTCCGTGGCCTCCTTCGGGCTATTTTGATAAAGCTCCTTAAAACGCCTTATGACCTCTGAGGGTCTCGGGGTGAGGCACCCCATAAGGCGGGTATCGAAAAGGTCCCTGTCGGTTATGCCATCCTCGATGACACCGCGACTTACGGCGTCGTCCAGCAGGGCCTTCAATATCTCCTCCAGTCCCCTTCCCGAGTAGCCTTGATCTCCCGAAACCAGCCTGAAATCCGACGCAGGCTCATAGTCCAGGACGGCGAAAAGGGAATTGCCCGCATAGACCGCGTCTTCCTTCTCTATAAGGCCCTTGTCCAGTGCATACAAAACCAGGTCTTTTACATATTCTTCCGTAACCTTCATATACTCTCTTCCCCCTGTATCTAACCATAAACTCCGGCAGCCTTGCGCGAGCCTTCAACGACTTTCAACCAGCTTTAAGGCGCTGATATCCGCCTCTATAGCCATGGAATAATTCGTGTAATATACTACAAAGCCCGGCTTCGAACCGGCCGGCTTTTTAACCTCTTTTTTCAGTACGTAATCTATCTCGACCTTGGACTGGCCCCTGCCCTTGGAATAGTAGGCCGCAAGGGCTCCCGCCTCATTGAAGGCCCTGTCCGGGATATCCTGCCCCGCCTTATCTCCGATATGCAATATAACGTGGGAACCCGGAAATTTCTTGGAATGAAACCACCAGTCGTTTCCGGCTGCAAATTTAAAGGTCAGCTCGTCGTTTTGATAATTGTTCTTTCCCACATACAGATCGTAGCCGTCCGAGGATATATAGTGCAGCGGTTCAGACTTGAGTCTCGAATCCCCCTTTTTCCCCGAGCGCTTCTTTATATAGCCGCAGTCGATTAGCTCCTGCTTTATCTGCTTTAGGTCCGCCTCATCGTCCGCTATGTCCAGAGCGTTCTGAATGGATTCCAGATGCTCCATATCCTCCTTCGTTTCCTTTATCTGGCCGGTGACTGCTTCCTCGGTCCGCTTCAGCTTCATATATCTGTCAAAATATTTTTTGGCATTGTCCCTGACGGGCATATCCGGGTCCAGGGGAACCGTGACCTCTTCGTTATTGTAGTAATTGACCGCCTTAAAGGACTTCTCCCCCTCCTTTACGCTGTAGCCGTAGGTATTGATAAGCTCCCCGTATATCCTGTACTTTTCCTTCTTCCCGCAGTCCTTAAGCTGCTTGAGCTGGATGTCGTACTTCTTGGAGGTCCTTTCGAGGGCCGTGGAGACTATCCTCCTCAATTCCGAGGAATGCTGCCTTATGCGCACGCTCTTGGCCTTCTCGGCATAGTAGGTTATGAGCATTTCGGAAACGCTCGGAAAGACTGCTCTCTCCAGCTCCGCGTATTCGCTTAAATTAACCGCCGCAAATTCCCTGGGTACCCCTGCTTCAAAGACGATATTAGGCTGAAAGGAGCCCTCTGTCAACAAGGCCTTAAGTTTACATAACTCTTCCCAGAGCCCCCTGACCTGCTCCTCCTCCAGGGCCGCGGTGGGAAGGTCGGCGTCCACTCCGGCCCTCGTACAGAGCTCCGCCGCCATCACCGGAGAAAGGCCTGTTATCTGCCCGTATATTGCCTTGGCAGCGCTTACTCCCCTGCCCTTGAAGAGCTCCTCGAAGTCTCCGAAGGATTCGAGCTCCCCCAGCTCCCTCTTTCCCTCAGTATTCGGGACAAAATAGTCCCTGCCGGGCAGCACCTCCCTGACTGAGCTCACCGAGGCGGAAATATGCTTTATGCTGTCGATTATGACCTGGGCCTCATCCAGAAAGATTATATTGCTGTGCTTTCCCATCAGCTCTGCCACAAGGGTCTTCGTCTTCTTATCCCCCAGCTCGTCGTAGTGCTCGATCTCTATCCTGATTATCCTCTCCAGCCCCGGCTGAGTTATGTTAACTATTCTGCCATTGGTCAAGTGCTTTCGAAGCAGCATGCAAAACCCCGGAGCTGTAAGCGGGGACTGCTTATTCCTGTCAGTTAAATATACAAAGGGAAGCGACGCGCTGGCGCAGATGTCCAGCCTCTCCTGTCCTTCCCTCGTTTTGACGGTGAGGATAAGCTCATCCTCCTCGGGCTGAGCTATCTTCATTATCCGTCCGTCATTCAATTTTTCCTTAAGCTCCCTAGTCAGGGCAGCAACCGTAACTCCATCCAGTGCCATTGTATATAAACCACAACGATTTATGAATTAATTCACGGCACCAGCCAGTCGTACATATCGGTATAGGCCCTGGCCGAGTTATGCCACGAAAAGTCCATTGCCATTCCGCGGTCTATTATCTTGTTCCACTCACGTTTCCTGTTCCAGAAGACATCCATCGCATATCGTATGGCGCCCAGCATCTCGTGGGCGTTGAAATTTGTGAAGGAGAAGCCTGTCCCCTTGCTCTCGTACTCATTGTAGGGCTCCACCGTATCCTTTAAGCCTCCGGTCTCCCTGACTATGGGCACGGTGCCGTAGCGCAGGCTCATAAGCTGCGAAAGTCCGCAGGGCTCGAAGAGCGAGGGCATCAGGAAGGCATCGCAGGAAGCGTAGATCTTATGTGAAAGCTCCTCCGAATAATAGATGTTTGCGGATACCTTATCCCCGTATTTCCAGTCGAAATGCCTGAACATGTTCTCGAACTGCTCCTCGCCGGTGCCCAGGACTACCACCTGTACGTTCTCCTGGCACAGCTCATCCATGATATAGGCGATGAGGTCGATACCCTTCTGGCCGGTAAGACGGGATACGATACCTATCATGAAGGCCGTATCGTCGTGATTAAGCCCGAGCTGGTCCTGCAGCGCTCTCTTGTTCTTGATCTTTTCCTTGCGGAAATTCCTTGCATTGTAATTCTTAATGATATATTTATCCGTCTCGGGGTTGTACTCATCGTAATCTATGCCGTTTACGATACCGCGGAGGTCGTGCTCCCTCGCGCGAAGCAGCCCGTCGAGCTGCTCGCCGTAAAACTCCGTCTTTATCTCCTCGGCGTAGGTGCTGCTGACAGTCGTTATGGCGTC
>JAFTEI010000171.1 GCA_017453965.1 Lachnospiraceae bacterium | reverse complement strand
TGGAGCTTGGCCGAAAGCGCGAGTCCCAGGAATAAACCGCACCACAGGAGATTATATTTTTTTCTCCAGCAGGTCATGAAATACACCGCGATGACCAGCAGCGTCGTGGGAATTATATCGAGCTGTCCGTGGACATAGGTGGAATAAAGGATGACCGGAGACAGGAAATAAAAAATATAGACATATTTAAACCGGACGTTCATCTTCCGGTAAAAAAAATATCCGATAAGGTCAAAGGCCAGAAGCGGCAGCTTGAATATCAGGTTCTGCAAAAAGACCGAGCCTGTGTTGAAAGCCATAAGCAGCGCTCCCCCCACGCTCTCCGTAAGGAGCATCAGCGGCATATAGGGGAAGGAATACAGCAGACTGTTGTCGTAATAATATTGATAGGGATTGTGGCCGCTTAAGAAGGTCTCCACAAAGGGAATAAACATCCTGTCCTGATAGTCAGAGGAAAACAGCCCCATTAAAAGGAGCTTGAAGATAACAGCAAGGCCAATTAAAATTCCGCGGTTTCGCGGCGTATTCCGAATCCTGAATCCCATTTTAAGCAGACACCGTATCTCAGGCCTCAATTAGCTTTCTTTCCTTCTCGTAAAAGCCTTTCCAGTACTCGAAGGTCTTCTGGTATTTCTCGTAATCCTCGGGAGTGCCCCAGCTTATATACCTGTCTATCTCAAAGACCATGGCGCGAGCTCCCAGCTCCAGCACGTATTTCACGATCTGGTCCACATAGAATTCATTATTGATGCGGTCATTGGCCTTTATCATATTTTCCGCAGCCTGAACGAAAAGCTTCCCCGTCTTAAACCAGAAGGTCGCCACTACGGCATGATCCTCCATCGGAGTATCGCTTATTGCCTTTTTTACCGACATCGAGGCGATCTCAGGGCCGCCGTCCTTAAGCACGCACCAGCCGTGGGCGTTGGGATTTGCCAGCACGCAGTCGTTGTGACGGTAAGTAAAGACCATCATATCGCACTGTGAGCGCCTGGCCTCAAAGATCTCAGTGTCGAGCTCCATGCCGTTGTCGCAGCCGGCTATCAGAAGCTCCTCGTCGTTATCTATCTTATCCTTCGCCAGCAGACAGGTACAGGCCTGCCCCTCGGTCAGATGGTCCACTGAAATGAATTCCGCCCTGGGGAAATGCTCCCTTATGGCAGCCTCCGTCCCGTCCTCTCTGTGAAAGAGCCTGTCCACATAGATCACGTTTGAACCGTCCGCCTTTACCCCCGGCAGATCCATGGTGGCGCAGACCACCATCGGAAGCTTTTTCATATCCCTTCGGTCATAGGTAGGAATGGCCGGCTTGCTATCCTTATAGCCGACCTCAGCAAAGCGCTTTCCCTCTCCTGCCATAGGTATAAGTATCTTCAACCCTCAACCCTCCTGTGGGCTTTTTTCATAACATTCAGCCAGTAAACGGAATCCGCCATATCCTCCGGGGTTCCCCACTGGCAGAAATAATCTATATCCGTAGGTATCCAGACCTTTTTCCCATCCCGTACCATAAAGTTATAGGGCATACTGGCATAGTATTCGCCCTTTATCGTCTCACCGGAATCCACGAGCTGCTGACAATATTTTTTCAGGTAGGCTCCGGTCTTAAAATAATAGGTTCCCGGGGAATGTTTGGCCTTCGTCTTATCCTCTTCAAAGGAAAACTTCTCCTGATCTCGATAAGATCGTCATTTTCGTCGGTAAGACAGGAAGCATAGAGATTCTTCTTAATCATAAGATGGGGATGAAAGCCGGTATAGCAGGGCACGCAGCCGTCGCAGTCACGCTCCCGCAAGCCCTTCTTAAGCTTCTCCCAGTCCCAGGTCATATAGAAATCGCAGTAATTTATGACACAGGGCTCATTGTCGTCAATAGCCTCCGAAGCGCGGAGTACATCGAAGACAGGACCCTTTTTTACCCAGTCGTCTATGGCATAGATCTCCCCCTTGGGAGCAAGCTCCCTGAGGCTTTCCTCCATCCCGTCGATGGTATCGAGGTGCTCCTTGCGGCAGACAAAGAGAAAATCCCTCTCCGAAGGGTACATTCCCTTTACGATCCACCATAGCATCGGCTTCCCCTCTACCTCGATAAAGGGCTTTAAAGTTTTATATCCGGCCTCAACGAAACGTGTCCCGTAACCGGTCATGGGTATAATAATCTTCATAGTTTCATCTATCAAAAGGGTTTATTCCCTGCAATATACGTTTTTCAGCCCTTAAGGGGCTACTCTGCTCCTACTCCAACAGGC
>JAFTEI010000170.1 GCA_017453965.1 Lachnospiraceae bacterium | reverse complement strand
TTTTCCAGCATTTCGTTCAGGTACAGAGCCCGGAAGAGAGGTACCTTGAAGCTTTCAGGATCCTTTTTCCCGTATTCACCAAAGAGCTCAGATATCGTCCCCCAGGTTTCGTCTCCCTCTCCCTCCATGGAGATGAATTCTCCGCTCCTTAATCTGTAGTACCGCTTTCTCTTACGATATGCTCCCAGGATATCCGCCATTTCGAACTGCGAAAGTCCCGGGCTCTTAAGAGAAAGGAGCATATCCCCTTTTTCTACGGATACCCCTACAGCTACCGCTGGCAGCTTCCTGATTCTGTTTCGCTTCAGTCTTTCCGTAGCCATGACCTTTCCCAGCTTTTCCAAAACCGGAAGGTAATCCTTCATAAAGTCAAACAGCTCCTCTTCAGACAGCTCCGAATAAAGCATATGGCCGTTTTTGTCCAAATGTGAAAAAATATTCTGTAAAGTGACTGCTGCTGCACCCTCGGCCTCCGGATCTCTTTTTCCTGCCTCTGCCTTTGAATCAAATAATGGACATTGAAAATCCTGTTTCCCGTAAACAGCAATGGGATCACAGGTAAGCAATCCTTCGTCCGTATAATCCAGCTTGAATACGAAATCCGGAATCTCACTCATGTAATCCGACAGCTCCATACCCGTGACCGTAAGCTCTCCATATTCCTCAAAGACCGGGAGCAGATTCCTGCACACCGCCGCTAGCTCAGAATCCCTTATATACAGCTCATCCGTCCAGTCGAGCAGGGACAGGAGCTCCTGCCGTTTTCTGGCGTTTTGTGTTCTGACTCTGAATATGCATTCATCGTCCTTAAGATAGAGATTATCCCCGTTAATACACAAAAGCTCTGAATCTTCAACCTTAAGAGCTGCCCCGTAAGCCTTTTTTCTTACCCTGGCCTTAAGGCCCTTTTTATCGAGGCAAACGGGATATTCCATCTCATCATTGGCATCCTCCAGCTTCATTCCGTCTAAAAGCTCCATAAAGCTGTCAAATTCCGAGCCGGTAAGCAGCATGTATTTATCACTGTGACCTCCCTCGGAAGCAAAGATATTCCCGCGGAGCAGTCCCTTCTCGGAGGCAGAATATATATCTGCCAGAAAACCCGCTATACGGGCACTGTGCTCCTCCATATATACCCTTCCGAGCCGGGCTTCTTTTTTGCCGAAAAAATATAAATGTTCATTCCTGTATGCGTCCAGGAACGTCCCCAGGCTCTGCACCAGGTACATTCTTTTCGACAGGCCGGCCTTAAGGCCTATGTATTTTCTTCCTCCCTCGCAGCGCAGTCTCACGATAACCTTTACCGGTTCTGACTGGATGACATCCCTGTTAAAGCTGGGAAGAGCCCTTTCGCTGTTAACCTCCAGAAGAGACAGGAGTCTCTCATCGGTCCTCTTCAAGGCTCCCGGGGCGAAGGGATCTTCCGTTCCGGTAATACTGCACAATCGCTCCTCTATACGTGTTCCCTTAAAAATATTCTCACCATTTTCATCCACCATATATGAGGTCAAAAGGGCAGCAACGTGTGCACAGCCGTAGTGGTCCCTATGAAAATCCTCGCACATGCAGAAGCTTTCGCAAACCAGCTTTTTTTCCGGAACTATCCTCAAACAACAGTCCATTGAGACCTCTTTTTTATTGAGTTCCTTCAGCCTCCATTTTGCGGAGATAAAGGTCACCTCCCTCTCCGGAAACCTTTTAAGTACCGGAGCCGGATCTGCCTTCGGATTCTTTGCCACGTCATATCCGTTTTTACGTATGAGATCCTCCAGAGCTCCGGAGAAGAAAAGCTCTGCTCCTTTTACCAGCTCATCCTCGCTGAAGCTCCTGAAATAATCCTTTAGCTCCATCATCCTAATATCTCCTCTTAACTGCTGCAGCTTTTACCGCCGTTTTCTTTGCCTTCGCTCTCCCCGCCCCGGCGCTGTTCTCACCGCCTTTACTTTCTGTCTTCTCAAATCGGCTGAGAATATCCTTCGGGCAGTTTTTGAAAGAATGTCCGTTAAGAGCCATTATCGGAAGCTTCCTTACCTCCCTCTTAATGATCTCCTCTATCTGTTTGAGTTCCCCGTCATAATTGCCATACCAGTAGGATCTGCTGAACTCCTTCCTGACCGTTTCAATCGCACTTTCCACATCTCCCCTTTTACGCAGTGCTGAGAGCATCTTATCATGTATCGTTTCTCCGTATTGGCTGTAAACCCGTATATGCATTCCCGGGATAAGGTCTAATACCTTTTCCGAGGAGTCTGAAAATGACAGCCAATGCTTTGAGGCCTCATCTATCTCATCACTTAAAGGGATATACCAGCTCTCGCCCTCTTCTTTTTCCTTTATAAGCTGTTCGGCATCCTTTTCATACAGCTCTCTTTTGGAATATGCCGCACCGCTCTTTGTACGACCTATGGCCATAGCGGAATACTCCGGATCTCCAATAAGCACTTTGCCATAATATTCATCCGACACAGCCTTTTCTATTTTCTCCGGAGCAACCTTATCCAAAATCGCCTCATACTGCTCCCTCCTGAACACTCCATAGTACCGGGCGCTTACTATCATCGCCTGATGCATGTATTTTTCCCTTATGAGCTGTTTCTCCTCCTCGGTATCCCTTATAGAATCGTAATATTCCAAGATCTCTGAAGCAATTCTCCAGCCGGCCTTTGAAATATATGAAAAGAGCCCCCTGGAATACAAAAAGGAAAGAGTGTTCTCCCAATCCTCCCCTGTCTCCTCAGGGTCATCAGTAAGTGCAAATCTCTTCAGCGCAGAATAGTCGGATACACTCATGTCCTGGAAAAGACCCTTGATACTCTCTTCCCTCAGGAATTTGTATGCTATGTCCTCCACCAGGCCGGCCTTCCGGCTGCTGCCGTAATAAAACACGCCGTGCCATTCCGCTATCTGCCTGAGCTCATTCACCTTCAGCTTTTCAAGAAGCTGCATTCCGGGCATCGTGTAAGACTTGTTTATCTCTCTGACCGCAGTCTCCGGAGAGTACAGCTTCCTGATAGCATTGTCCGTTTTCGCAGGATAAAAGGACAGCTCCTTACCCGAAAGGTATTCTCCCGGCCCTATCTCGCAGTAGTCATATTCCTCCAGGAGCTTCTGTATACGGTTGAAGGTGCCCGTCAACATATTTTTCTCCGGAACATTATTTCCCACGGCTGTCATCACAAAGGGAAGTCCCTCCCGGAGGGCAGGCCTGTCAGCTTCCTCCTCCAACTGCTTAAGCGTACAACTCCCCGTTACGCGGACAAAAAAAGAATAGCAGGCCGGTCTTTCCACTATCAGCTCTTCTCTTTCCGACAGCAGCTCTCCGGCACTTACGTCCCTGTAGGGGATATACTCCCCTTCCGTACCCAGTATATTAAAATTTTCAGGTTCAAGACCGACGCTGAGGAAGGTGACCTTCGCAATGTCTTCACCTCTTAAAAAATCGGGAATATAAATCTCTCTGTA
Organism: Lachnospiraceae bacterium; assembly: GCA_017453965.1. Classification (GTDB taxonomy): domain Bacteria; phylum Bacillota; class Clostridia; order Lachnospirales; family Lachnospiraceae; genus NK4A144. The sequence goes on along the minus strand of JAFTEI010000170.1, from coordinate 8,072 downwards.
AACTGCGGGATTCGCCCTCATCAGACTGATCTTCAGCCCGAACCAGGCGTCCCCGGATGATTTTTTTTGCATACTGTAGCACCTCTCTCGCAGAAATTATCATCGTATTGCTTATCGATTATAACACAAGTGAGAGGTACGCGGATATCAAAGCATCAGAATATAACCAGGAAATGAAAATTCCGGCGGAGAGGTAGGGGCCGAAGGCGAACTGGCGGCCCTGGCCGAAGAATTTCATGCGTATGAGATGGATAACTGAGCCTATGATACAGGCGAGGACGAAGGCCAGGATTATGCCCTTCCAGCCCAGGAGCAGTCCGGCGGCGGCCATGAGCTTTATGTCTCCGCCTCCGATAGCCCTGCCGCGGGAGATAAGCTGTATCAAAAGAAGCGGCACGCTTATGGCAAAAAGGCCGATAAGGTGGCCGGGCAGGTCAGTCCTGTCGTATATGGTAAAGGCTATACCGAGGATAAGGATAAAAATATTAAAGCCATAGGGAATCTCCATGGTCTTCAAGTCGATGAGGGAAAGCCCCAGGAGAGCCGAGGCCAGGAGACAGCCTATCAAAGTCTCGAACGTGAGACCATAGCGGAACAGTACCCATAGGTACAAAACTCCGTTTACCGTTTCTATAAGGGGATAGCGGGGAGAAAGAACAGCTCCGCAGCGGCGGCACCTGCCGTGCTGGAATAAAAAGCTCAAAAGAGGAATGAGCTCGTACCATGAAAGTACAGCCCCACAGCTTTCGCAGTGAGAACGGCCGTAAATAAAGTTCTCGTGCCTCGGAAGCCTGTCTGCGACTTCGCAGACAAAGCTCCCGGACACGAGACCTAAGATAAACGTTATTAACGCCGCCGGAGCGGCAAGCTCAGAGTAGGTTGGCATTAAATAACTCAGCCACTAACAGTACCTGAGCCCTGCTGGAAGGCTGCTGCAAATGGATCGGAACCCGCACTGTTGTCTGTACCATTTTTAGAGGATTTGTATTTAAAGGTAATCACACCCTCTGTATCAACTTTAACCGTAATGGTATAACTATCCCAAGTAGTTTTGCTCTTGCACTTCACATCATTTAAATCCTTAGCCGTGCTACTGGTAATTCCAGCTTCCTTTAATGCTGCTAAAACTGTATCTCCACCTGCATCGTCACCACCTATTGTAGTTTTACTTCCGTCTGCTGTAATCGTAACTTCGGCGGTTGAAATTCCACTATTTACTTCTGAATCCGCTATGTAAGCAATTACAGCATTCGTAATCTCCCTCGCGTTCGCCACATCCGCCGTATTCCTCGACCTCTCCACATACTTAAGGAACTGAGGTGCAAGTATCGCAACCAGAATAGCCATGATGGCTATAACGATTATCAGCTCCACCAGCGAAAAGCCCTTGTTGTTCTTCTTCCTTTTTTCAATGATCTCTCTCATACCCTTTTGCCCTTTCTATTTTTAATTTTCAATTATAGGCTATATTCATTATCGGACGTTTTTATAAAATCCTTAAGCCGTAAAACCTTACTGTCCATTAAAGATTATCCAATCCCTCATACATGGACATCATAGGCGCCATAATGGCCATTACCAGGAAACCTACGATAAGCGCCAGCAGGATTATGATGACAGGCTCCATGGCCGCCATCAGCGACTGAGTCGCTATCTCCACCTCTTCCTCGTAGTACTCCGCCAGCTTGGTCAGAAGCCCTTCCATATCTCCGGCCTCCTCACCTATCCTGGTCATCTGGTAGACCATCGGAGGAAATCTTCCGCTCTCCTCCAGAGGACGTGACAGGGGAACACCCTGCATGATCTCCGCCTTACATTCCCTGACGGTATCCTCCATAATGGCATTTCCCATGGTGCCCGCAGTGATCTCCACCGCCTCGTCCAGGGATATGCCTGCTGCCAGCATGGTACTCATGGTCCTCGCAAAGCGGGCGCAGGAGGTCTTTAAAACCAGGTCTCCCACGATAGGCACTTTCAAAGCCAGACTTCCGAAGAAATGTCTGCCGCTGTCGGTACGGCCGTAGAGCTTCAGGGCTATTACCACCCCAATCACGACGAGAATTATAAGGTACCAGTATTTCAATACGAAATCGCTTAAGGCCACTACGGCCAGCGTAATTCCCGGAAGTGTAGTGCCCAGATCCTCAAACATCACCATGTATCTGGGTATTACAAAGGTCAGCATGAGAACGATGACTCCCACTGCCACCAGGCCCACCACTATGGGATAGATCATGGCCTTTTTCATCAGGGCCTTGAGTCTGGCCTCCTTTTCATAGTGGACCGCCATTCTCTCAAAGGCGATGTCCAAAGCACCGGTAGCCTCTCCGGCCTCCACCATGTTGATAAGGAGCAGGGGATAGACCTTGCTGTCCAGCTTCATGGAATCCGAGAGAGTTTCACCCTTTTCAACTGAAAGCTGGGTATTTTTCACTGCCTTCCTCAGTGTCGGGTTCTGGGTCTGGTCCGCCAGCATCTTCAGGGCGTCCAGTATGGTAACTCCCGCCTGGGTCATAGCCACGAACTGACGGCAGAACACGGAAAAGTCCCTGGCTGTGGGCTTCTTACCAAAGTCAAACTCGATCTTCCTGTTCAGCACATCCGCTTCGGAGATCTCCAGCACCAGAAGACCGCTTTCCTTTATCTTCTGTCTGGCCTCAACCTCATTATCCGCCTGTATCTGTCCGCGTCTGTCCTTTCCTACTCTGTCGACAGCCGCATAAATATAATCAGCCAAAGCTACCTCCAAAAATATCAGTAGGTAACATAATATCCCTTTTTACAAAAAAATGCAACTCATTCGGGAAGCCACTTCTTACAGCAGCTTCCTCTCAATATAAGAGTAATCCTGCGCAAATGAAATCGCCGTATCCCTGCTGATCTTATTCTTGATATAGAGCTCCGCCAGATAGTCGTCCAGGAGCATCATCCCGGCCTTTCTGCTGGTCTGTATCATCGAGGTTATCTGATAGGTCTTGCCCTCACGGATAAGGTTCCTTATCGCGGGATTGGGTACCATTACCTCAAAGGCCGCGCAGCGTCCGCCGCCAAGGGTCGGAAGGAGCTGCTGGGATACGACGCACTCTAAGACCGTCGAAAGCTGGATCCTTATCTGCTCCTGCTGGTGGGGCGGGAAGACGTCGATGATACGGTCGATAGTGGCCGCCGCGCCCATCGTGTGCAGGGTGGAAAAGACCAGGTGGCCGGTCTCTGCCGCAGTCACCGCCGTGGAGATAGTGTCGAGGTCCCTCATCTCTCCGAGGAGGACGATATCCGGGTCCTGTCTTAAGACCGCTCTCAGGGCATCGGCGTAGCTCTGGGTATCGAGCCCCACCTCCCTCTGATTGACGATGGCCGTCTGCGACCGGTGCAGGTACTCGATAGGGTCCTCAAGGGTGATTATATGCACCGGGTATTTGCGGTTTATCTCATTTATAAGGGAGGCCAGGGTCGTGGACTTACCGGAGCCGGTAGGCCCGGTGACCAGCACCAGTCCCCTCTTCTTATTCGTAGTCTCGACCACTGCCGCGGGCAGGTTTAAGTCCTCGGGAGTTGGGATATTGTAGGGCAGGAGTCTTAAGGCCGCGGCGTAGGAGCCTCTGGACATAAACACATTTATACGGAAACGCCCTATTCCCTCTACCGAGAGGGCCAGATCGATCTCGCCCTTTTCCTTGAGCTCCGCGATATTCTGCTCATTTAACACCGGAAGGATAAGCCTTTCGGTGTCCGCCGGCATGAGCCTGTCCTCCTCGATGGGGACCAGCTTGCCGTCGATCCTCAGCATGGCGGGTCGTCCCACGGAAAAATGCACGTCACTCGCGCCCCTGTCCATTGCAGCCCTTAAAGCCTCTTTAATATCCTGCATTGAAAAACCCCCTATTATTTGTGAGGCGCTTTAAGCGCCTTGCCTGCTTGCCGCCGTGCAGCTTCAGCTGCCTTTCATCGGCGGCAATCCGCCAATCCATATTAAATATCAAAGGAAACCTTGGTCATTTCTGAAAATGAAGTTATACCCTCCAGCACATAGCGGGTGGCCTCCATGCGAAGAGTATCCATGCCCCCCTCCAGAGCCGTCTTCCTGATCTCCTCCGTGGAAGCCCTCTCGGTTATATTTCTCCTTATATCCGCCGTGACCTCCAGGATCTCATAGACGCCTATACGTCCCTTATAGCCTGTATTGTCGCACTGGGGACAGCCGCCGGGCTCGTAGATATCGTTGTCCGCATCCGGCTTCAGCCCTAAAATGACCTTCTCATAGCTGTCAGGCTTCCTCTTTCTCCTGCAGAAGGGACAGAGCCTCCTGACCAGCCTCTGTGCGATGACTCCCACCAGGGCGTCCGACAGGAGATAGGGCTCGACCCCCATATCCACCAGACGGCTTACGGAGCTGGCAGTGGAATTGGTGTGCAGGGTGCTCACTACAAGGTGACCTGTGATGGAAGCCTGAACCGCTATCTCCGCCGTCTCCGAATCACGTATCTCACCTATCATTATTATATCAGGGTCCTGCCTTAAAATGGACCTTAGGGCGTTGGCGAAGGTGAGGTCAGCCTTGTTGTTGACCTGTATCTGATTGACGCCGTCGATATTTGCCTCTACGGGGTCCTCGACGGTTATGATGTTTACATCCTCCCTGTTGAGCTCCGACAGCGCGGTATAGAGAGTCGTGGATTTACCTGAGCCCGTAGGCCCTGTTACCAGTATTATACCGTGGGGATGCTTAAGTATCGAATCGAATTTCTGGACGTCGCTGTCGCTTAAGCCCAGCTCCTCCTTGCTGCGCATAAGGGCGTTCTTGGAGGCTATTCTCAGAACTATCTTTTCACCATAAACGGTAGGGATCGAGGACACACGGATATCGTACTCCCTCTTGTCGACTATCTGGGTGATACGGCCATCCTGGGGCTTTCTCTTCTCCGAAATGTCCATGCCTCCGGTGACCTTTATACGGGCCACGATGGCCGGCAGCAGCTTGTCCGAATAGGAGATCCTCTCATAGAGGGCTCCGTCGATACGGTATCTGACCCGGACCTTGTCCGGCATCGGCTCTATATGGATATCGGAGGCTCTCTGCCTTATGGCCTGCTCTATCATTCCCCGCACCAGCTGTACGATGGGGGCATTGCTTACCTCGGAGCTCTCCTCCTGTACCTTATTGTCTTCATCGTCGCCGTAAAGCTCCGCCCTCTCCTTCTCGTACTTGCTGGCGACCTCCAGGGCATCCCGTGTACCGTAGGCCCTGTCTATGGCCGCGTGTATCTGTGAAGGTATGGCGACCCTGGGCTCTATCTGGAAATTCGTCACGATGCCGAAATCGTCCAGAGCCATCATATCCATGGGGTCGGACATGGCTACATACAGTACGTTGGCGTTTTCCTTGCTGAAGCCTATGGGAATAGCCAGGTACTTCTTCGCAAGAGACGAGGGTATGAGCTGCAGGACAGAATCCTCAATATGCATACCCACGAGATCGGCTATGGGTATCTTAAGCTGGCTGCTAAGCGCCTGGGCCAGCGCATCCTCCGTACAGATATTCATCCGCACGAGGAGCTCACCCAGCTTTTCATTGTCCAGCCTAGGCATCTTCAATGCGTCGTCCAGCTGCTCCTTGGTCAATACCCCGTGCTTGATCAGAATGTCTCCGAGCCTGAGTTTTTGTCTGCCTGTCGGTGCCATTATCTCATCCCCCCTCTGTTAAAGGATATTTATCCCCGGTAATATCTGATTTAAAGTCCTCAGGAGTTACTCTCCTTCTTGTCTATTACGTTCTTACATTCCTCATTTATGCAGGCGAGCTTAGCTCCTTTTTCCACCATCATCGAGCCGCACTTCGGACATTTGACATCCGAAGGCCTCGACCAGCTCATGAAATCGCAGTCCGGATAGTTGATGCAGCCATAATATCTCCTGCCCTTCCGGGTGGACTTAATGGCTATATCACCTCCGCATTTGGGACAGGTTATCCCTATCTTTTCATAGTAGGGCTTGGTATTTCTGCAGTCCGGGAAGCCCGGGCAGGCCAGGAACTTGCCATGAGGGCCATACTTGATGACCATGTTCCTTCCGCAGTTTTCGCAGATCTCATCCGTGACCTCGTCCTTTATCTCTATCTCCTCGATCTCCTTTTCAGCCTTGTCCACGGCCTCCTTGAGATCGGGATAAAAATTCTCGATTATGGTCTTCCAGCGGACATCGCCTTCCTCCACCCCGTCCAGGAGCTTTTCGAAATTCGCGGTGAAATTCACGTCCACAATGCTCGGGAAGGCATCCTTTAAGATATTGTTGACGGCCGCTCCTATCTCGGTCACGTACAGATTCTTATTTTCCTTGGTGATATATCTTCTGGCAAGGATGGTAGTTATAGTCGGCGCATAGGTACTGGGCCTGCCTATCCCCTGCTCCTCGAGGGCGCGCACGAGGCTCGCCTCCGTATAGTGAGCCGGAGGATTGGTAAAATGTTGCTTTTCTTCTATTTTATCCAGTGCAATGACGCTGTTCTCCGATATGGCCCCCAGCATGACGTTGGAGCCCTCTTCCTCCTCTTCCTTCGGCTTATATACCTTCATGAAGCCTTCGAAGACGAGCTTGGAGGCCGAGACCGAGAAGAGATATTTATCGTCGGCTATGAGCTTTACGTTTGAGGTCTCATACTCGGCAGGTGCCATCTGAGAGGCCGCGAACCTCTTCCAGATAAGCTCATATAACTTGTACTGCTCTCTGGAAAGGCTGGCCTTTACCAGGGCCGGAGTCCTGGCGATATCCGTAGGCCTTATAGCCTCATGGGCGTCCTGTATCTTTTTGCCCTCTTTTTTTGCAGCCGTGGTCTTGCTCAGATACTCCTCACCGAAGTTGGCCTTGATATATTCCGCGGCAGCGCTCTGGGCCTCCTCGGAAATACGGGTGGAATCCGTCCTCAGGTAGGAAATCAGACCCACCGTCCCCTCGCCCTTTATATCTATTCCCTCATAGAGCTGCTGGGCAATCCGCATGGTCTTCTGGGTAGAAAAATTGAGGACGGAGCTGCCCTCCTGCTGCATCGTACTGGTCGTAAAGGGAAGGGGCGGCTTCCTCGTCCTCTTGCCGTTCTTCACCTCATAGACCTTATAGGCCGCCTTTTCGCATTCCCTCTTGATGGCCGCAGCCTCGTCGCCTGTATGAACAGTGAGCTTCCCGTTCTTATCTCCGTAAAAGCCGGCAATAAGCGGCTTCTTTTCTCCCTCTACCTTAAAGGCCGCGTCGAAGGTCCAGTATTCCTCCGGGATAAAGGCGTTTATCTCATCCTCCCGGTCGCAGATCATCCTCAGGGCCACCGACTGGACCCTGCCCGCGGAAAGCCCTCTTTTCACCTTGGCCCAGAGCAGGGGGGAAATTCCATATCCCACCATCCTGTCCAGGACCCGGCGGGCCTGCTGGGCGTCCACCAGGTTCATATCTATATCCCTGGGATTTTTTATGGCGCTCTTGACCGCGTTTTTGGTTATCTCGTTGAAGGTTATCCGCTCCACCTTCTTATCCGTCTCTCCCGGCTCCAGCTTCAAAGCCTTGGTAAGGTGCCAGCTTATGGCCTCTCCCTCACGGTCCGGGTCGGTTGCGAGGTATATGTTGTCGGCCTTCTTTACCTCTTTTCGCAGGGAGGCCAGAAGGTCGCCCTTGCCCCTGATGGTTATATACTTGGGTTCAAAGTCGTGCTCCACGTCGATTCCCATCTGGCTTTTGGGAAGGTCCCGGACGTGACCCATGGAAGCGACTACCTGATAATTTTTTCCGAGAAACTTTTTGATGGTCTTCTCCTTGGTGGGAGACTCAACTATAACTAAATTCTTCGCCATGATAACTTTCTCACACTTTTCCTCTGTTGCTAAATCTTATGTAAACCAATCATGTCGTCAATTTGTTTCATAATTTTACGATTTCACAATATACAACAAATAATTTCTTATTGCAAGGGTGAAAAAAATTGACATAGAATACGGCCAGGGGTTTCGCGCGGGCGTAAAATATAAAAATTTAGCCAGCAGTTCTTGGTGAATAGTGCCTGCGATTAGGCTTGGGCGAGCACCTGTCTGAGC
>JAFTEI010000169.1 GCA_017453965.1 Lachnospiraceae bacterium | reverse complement strand
TTTACCGTTTAATCTACAGACTTTATTTTGAACTATAACATAAAATGCCTATAGCGTCAAAAAGTTACATTACAATTCAGTGGTCAGCCAGACCACACTTGACGATAAACCTGCCGGGTGTTAAATTGAGAAAAATCGTAACTGGGGGCTGTCGCATTAACAGATATTCAAATGGCTCTGACCACACTAAGTTCACCGTTCGTCTTGAAGCGGCGCTCATGTCCCTAACACCTCGCTTCGCTCGGCGCACTCAATCGCGCCCGGCGACTCCGGTTCACTAAGTGTGTCAGGCTTAATATTTGAATATCTGCTAACGCGACAGCTCCTAGTTACGAAAAATCCTTATTTGGAGGATCATTATGGTCAGAGTTATCGCCGGAAGTGCGCGGAGGCTTCAGTTAAAGACTTTAAACAGCTATGAGATGCGCCCCACTCAGGATATCATAAAAGAGACTTTATTTAATACTGTTCAGACCTTAATACCCGGCTCTTATTTTCTGGATCTCTTTGCCGGAAGCGGTGCTATTGGAATAGAGGCCTTAAGCCGTGGAGCCTCAAGGGTCGTTTTTGTGGAAAATAACAGAAGTGCGGTTGCGCTTATCAATGAAAACCTTGAGCACACACATCTTGCCGAAAAAGCGGAGGTCTTTACGGCAGATGCGCTTGTAACTCTTCATAGCTTTAACGGACGCAGAAAATTTGACATGATCTATATCGACCCTCCATATAAGACAGGCTTATACGAGCCCGTCTTAAGAACTATTGCCTCCTCTGACATCTTAAGTGAAGACGGTCTCGCCATTATAGAATCTCTTCGCGAGGAAGACCTTTCCTTCACTGAAAAGCTGGGCTTTAAGATAACCAAGGAAAAGCTCTACAAAAACAACAAGCACGTATTCCTGGTCAAAGAATAAATGACTTAAAACACCTTTATGTTTTCGTTTGCCGCCCGGTACACCGGTACAGGATATTACTCCGGCCACAAGGGGCTACTATCTCGGAGCTTCTATCAGAGCTTCTATTCGTTGACGGTCCTGACTTCCCCGGTTTTGTGAGAGAAGGGAATTTCCAACAAGCCCCATTCCCAATATCATTATTCTTTTTCGAGCTTTATTCATGGCATATTCTCAAAGTCATTCGTGCTTTAACTTATAATCTCACCTTCGTGCCCTTCATATCCCTGTGGGTGGTCTTGATGTGGGTCATGGGCATTTCGTGTCCGTTAAATTCTATGGTCCTCTCGTCGGCGAAATTCATGAAATAGACCTCCTCGAGGTAGTCCTTATCCGCCAGCTTCATGCCCCGGACTCCCACGGCTCCCTTCTTCTTTTCCGGGATCTCTTCGAGGGCAAACCTTAAGAAGACGCCTCCGTTGGTCCTGAAAAGGACCTGACGCATCGTGTCGTCCACCGCAGTTATGCTCAAAACCTCGTCTCCCTCGTTAAGATTCGTGGCAACGGCGCTTCTCTTTTGAATATCAAATTCTGCCCCGTCCACCAGCTTGCTCATGCTAAGCTTCGTTACGAAAAGGAGCTTTCTGCCGATAAGGCTTTCCATCGGAGCCACATAGACGGCGGTTTCCAGTGAGGAGTTGTAGTTGCTGACATTGTCTATCGGCACTCCCTTGTCCCTGAGCTTCCCCAGCGGGAGATCGAGGCATTTCAGGGTGTGCAGCTTCCCGTCAGCGGTAAAAATACAGATCTTGCCGGTATTCTTCACCGTAAAGATATATTTATTCTCCTGCTCTATGCTCTCGGTGTTCCTCTCATAGGTCGCGATATCTATTGTACGGGCATAGCCGAAGCGGTCCATGAGGAAGACCACATCCATCTCCTCCACCGGCTTTTCCTCAAATACAGCTGCCTCCGCATTCTCTATGCTCGTCCTGCGCTCTGTGCCGTAGTCCTTGAGGAATTTGTCGAGGTCGTGGATTATGGTCTTTTTCATGACCTCACGGTCGTTAAGTATGCCGGTATAGCGCTCGATCCTCGCCAGGGTCTCCCCGTATTCCTTTTCCAGCTGGGCGATTTCCAGGCCTATGAGGCGGTAGAGCCTCATATCCAGAATGGCGTTGGCCTGCCTCTCCGTGAACTTGAGCAGCACCGCATTTTCCCTGGAGGCCTGGGAGCGGAACCTGATATTGTCCGTATTTCCGTTGACCAGACAGTCTATGCAGTCCTTACGGCTCTTGGAGCCCCTGAGTATCTCAATTATAAGGTCGATGCAGTCCACCGCCTTGATAAGGCCCTCCTGCACCTCCTTCTTCTCGCTCTCGGTCTGCAGGAGCTTTGTGTATTTTCTCGTGTTGAGCTCATATAAAAAGGCGGTATGGGCCTCCAAAACTCCCTTTAGTGACAGTGTCTCCGGCCTGCCGTCCCTTACGGCCAGCATATTGACCCCGAAGCTGTCCTCGAGCTTGGTCTTCTTAAAGAGCATGTTCTTTATATATTCCACATCGGCGCCGCGCTTTAGCGCCTGCACGATCCTTATCCCCTCCTTGGAGGACTGGTTGGAGATATCCACGATATCCGTGGCCTTCTTGCTCTCCACCAGGGCCGCCACGTCCGTCATAAATTTGGGTATCCCCGCGCCCATCATCGTATAGGGAATCTCGGTAATGACAAGGTTCGTCTTGCCGCCCTTTAGCTCCTCGACCTCGACCTTTCCACGAAGCTTGATCTTTCCCATGCCCGTCTCGTAGATCTCGGGAAGCTCGTCGCGGTTGATGATTATGCCTCCGGTGGGAAAATCCGGTCCGGGCAGGTATTCCATGAGCTTGCTCAAAGAGATCTCCGGATTTTTGATATAGGCCTTTTCAGCCTCGATGACCTCCTTAATATTGTGAGGAGGGGTCGAAGTGGCCATACCTACGGCGATTCCCTCGGAGCCGTTTATCAGGAAATTCGGCACCTGGACCGGGAGCACCACCGGCTCCTTTTCGGTCTCGTCGAAATTGGGCATGAAGTCCACCACGTCCTTGTCGAGATCCGCCAGAAAGGCCTCCTCGGCGAATTTATCGAGCCTTGCCTCGGTATAACGCATGGCGGCAGCTCCGTCTCCCTCTATGGAGCCGAAGTTTCCGTGGCCGTCGATAAGCTTCCTGCCCTTCTTGAAGTCCTGGGACAGGACCACGAGCGCATCGTAGATCGAGGCATCGCCGTGGGGGTGATATTTACCCATCGTGTCGCCGACGATACGGGCACATTTCCTGTACTGGCCGTCCCAATGGATGCCGAGCTCGTCCATATCGTAGAGGATACGGCGTTGAACGGGCTTTAAGCCGTCGCGAACGTCGGGCAGGGCCCTGGAAATGATAACCGACATGGCGTAGTCGATGTAGGACTTTTGCATTATCTCCGAATATTCGG
>JAFTEI010000168.1 GCA_017453965.1 Lachnospiraceae bacterium | reverse complement strand
ATCCGTCTCCGTCAGAGCGCCGTCCTTCTCCACCGCATTGACCAGCGTTACATATCCGTCGTCGTCCTCCGGCTTTTCGTCCAGCAGCTTAAATATCCTGTCCGCCCCCGCCAGGGCCATTATCACGGAATTGAGCTGCATGCTGATCTGGTTTATGGGCATGTTGAAGCTCTTGTTAAAGGAGAGAAAGCTCGCCAGCTTTCCCAGGGTAAGTCCCGTCATATTCCCTATGGCAAGTATCCCACCCACAATGGCGCATAACACGTAGCTTATATTTCCGAGCTGGGCGTTCATCGGCATGACGCTCATCGAAAGGCCGTTGGCCTTGTATGCATTCTCGAAAAGCTCGTCATTTCTCCTGCGGAATTCCTCCTTGGCCTGCTCCTCGTGGCAGAAGACCTTGACCACCCTCTGGCCGTTGGTCATCTCCTCGATAAAGCCGTTCAGCGCCCCTAAGGAGGTCTGCTGCGCCTTAAAATACCCTCCTGAGATTCCCGATACCTTTGCCGTCGTAAACAGCATCACCGCCACCATCACAAGAGTAAGTACAGTAAGGGGTATGCTTAAGATCACCATACTCACCGAAACAGACACTATCGTTATGAGGGAGCTCAAAAACTGGGGCAGGGACTGGCTTATCATCTGCCTCAAGGTATCTATATCGTTGGTATAGATGCTCATGATATCCCCGTGGGCGTGGGTGTCGAAATATTTTATCGGGAGGGACTCCATCTTGTCGAAGAGCTCCCTTCGCATATTGAGGAGGGTTCCCTGGGACACATTTATCATTATCCTCTGATATATATATGTGGACAGGATCCCTATGCCGTAAATAACGGCCACCCTCGTCATGGCCAGGATCAGGGGGGTAAAATTCCTGTCCCCCGCCTCCACCATGGGCAGGATATAGTCGTCTATGAGCTTCTGGGTAAAAAGCGTCCCCTGGACGTTTGCAAGCTCTCCGACAAAAATGCATACTATGACCATAGCCAGCTGCAGCTTATAATCCTTGAGGACATAGGACATCACTCTCTTAAAGAGCTTTCCCGGCTCCTTCACCTTCGGTCTCGCCCCTCTGACTCTTCCGCCTCCGGGCCCTTTAAATTCTCTTACCCTTTCCTTTTCTTCCGCCATATATATCCTGCCTTAAGCCGACGGTGCGCCGGCCATATCGAAATCACCGTTTCCTGTCTGGGATTCGTACACATCTGCATAGATCGGATTGGTCTTAAGAAGCTTCTCATGGGTATCGAAGCCACTCACCTCCCCGTCGTCCAGCACCAGTATCCTGTCGGCCCCCTGTATCGAGGAAATCCGCTGGGAGATGATTATCTTCGTCACCTCCGGAATGTACTCCTCAAAGGAGCGCCGGATACGGGCGTCCGTCGCGGTATCCACCGCCGAGGTGGAGTCGTCCAGTATAAGGACCTTCGGCCTCTTTAAAAGAGCCCTGGCTATACAAAGCCTCTGCCTCTGTCCACCGGACACGTTGCTGCCGCCCTGCTCTATCCGGGTCTCGTAGCCCTTGTCATATTTTTCTATAAATTCATGCGCACAGGCCGCCTTGGCCGCGAAAACGCAGTCCTCGTCGCTGGCCTCCTCATTTCCCCATCTCAGGTTTTCATATATGGTCCCGCTGAAGAGCTGGTTTTTCTGCAGCACCACCGACACCGCGCTCCGAAGGGTCTCCAGGTCGTACTCGCGGGTGTCGTGACCTCCCACGGTGACGCTTCCCTCCTTCACGTCATAGAGCCTTGAGATAAGACTTATAAGACTGGTCTTTCCGCTGCCGGTAGCTCCCAGGATGCCTATGGTCTCCCCGGAGCGGATCGAGATATTGATATTCTTTAAGACATCTCTTTCGCTATTCGCTCCGTAGCTGAATACCACATTCTTAAATTCTATGGAGCCGTCTTCCACATGGGTTATGGGATTCTCGGGATTTATGATATCAGCCGTCTCGTTGATGACCTCGGTTATCCTCTTGGCACTGGCGGAGGACATGGATATCATGACAAAGATCATGGACAGCATCATAAGGCTCATAAGAATATTCATGCAGTAGGCAAGCATGCTCATGAGCTGTCCCGTGGTGAGGGTATTGGAAACTATCATCCTGGCCCCGATATAGCTTATGGCCAGGATACAGCCATAGACGGTAAACTGCATGACCGGCATATTGGTGACGAGCATGGTCTCCGCCTTTACAAACATCTCGTAAATATTTCCGGCGGCCTTGAAAAACTTTGCCTTTTCGTGATCCTCCCTGACAAAGGCCTTGACCACCCTGATCGCCGAAACATTTTCCTCGACACTTTCGTTGAGGTCGTCGTATTTTTCAAAAACCTCCCTGAAATAGGCCGAAACCTTACCCATGAGAAAAAATATGAAAAGCCCCAGAAAGATGACGGCTATCAGATAGACACTTGCCAGACGGGGGGAGATAAAGATGGACATACCTATGGCGCATATGAGGGTCGCCGGCGAGCGCATGCACATCCTCAGGATCATCTGATATGCGTTCTGCACATTGGTTACATCGGTGGTAAGTCTGGTGACCAGACCTGAGGTGGAAAATTTGTCTATATTGGAAAAGCTGAAGGTCTGTATATTTACATACATCGCTTCTCTTAAGTTCTTCGCAAAGCCTCCCGCGGCATAGGCCGCAAGCCTCGCTCCCGCAATTCCCGCAAAGAGACCTATGAGGGCGGCCACCAGCATCAAGCCCCCGGTCTTATAGATGACGCCCATATCCCCCTGCATGACTCCCTTGTCTATGATCGTAGACATCAGATAGGGAATCACCATTTCCATGGCGACCTCTAGAATCATAGAAAGAGGCGTTAATACAGAGGCTCTTTTGTACTCCCCTATCTTACCGCCCAGAGTTTTAAATACTTCTTTCCATGTTATGCTGTCGTAAGCCTTTTCCATAAATTAATATACTACCCTGTTCCGGCCTCCGTTCTTTCCGAGATAGAGCTTCTCATCCGCTTTCTTGATAGTCTCGTCAATACCCGCATGAGAAGAATATTCCTCGAGGCCGAAGGTCATGGTGACCTTGATCGTCTTGCCGTCGCTCTCTATATTTTTCTTTGCCACATCATCCCTGAAGCCCTCCAGCATCTGAAAGACCTCGTCGGCATTTATACCCCTGAACACCAGCAGGAATTCCTCTCCTCCCCACCTGGAGACATAGCCCTTATTCTCCATAAAGGTCGTGAGCATGGCCGCTATCTCCTTCAGCACCACGTCCCCGCTGTCATGCCCGTAGGTATCGTTGACCTTTTTAAAGAAATCAATGTCTCCCATAGCCATGGCCAGAGGAACTCTCTCCTGCTTATACCTGCTCTCCAGCTTATGCAGCACGTCCGACATATACCGGCGGTTCAAAAGTCCGGTAAGGGGATCGCTTCCCGCCATCCTCTCCAGCTTTTTATTGTATTCGTAAAGCTTGTATTCACTTGCGGAGAATTTTCTGGAATAGGCCACGCCCACAGAGATTATTATCAGAATAAAGGCGTTCAGATTGACTCCAAAGGCCGGCCAGACCATCCCCTGCTCCGTAGCCTTCGAGCAGACTGCCGCAAGTATCGTCAGGATAAGCGCATGCAGAACAGCCAGCAATACCCTCTTGAGCATGTTCCAGGTCATGTTGAAAAAGACCACCAGCATCATGGTAACCACGAGATACTGGAAACCGAACATCCAGCTGGTCGCAAAGGCTCCCACTACGGCAATGACATCCACTGTGGAGGCCAGGGAAATGAGCGAACGCCCCACATTGTTGGTATAGGTAATGTATAGGGTGGCAATGGCCGAAGCCAGGCCGAATACGAAAAGAAGAAGGAAGGGAAAGGCGCCTCTGACAGCAAATATCGCGATCATCAGGACATTGTACAGCATAAGGATACAGGAGATGTATCTTACGAGTACCGCCATTGTCTTGGACTCGCCCTGCGCCTTTATATCCTTTTCTATAAAGTTGTATAACTTATGAAAAATACCTTCCATAGCTTATTTACTGCTCCATTTATATGGTGAACGAATTCTATTCGTTCACCTTCGCGCTGAATTTGCGCCGCTTGCGTCCTATTTCCAATGCAAATTCATGCGCATTTTATATATTAAACGAAATTATTAATTTCGTTTAATATATGTTCTGAAATAGTAGATTAAATCGAAATACGTCTGCTCTTCGCTTTCCTCCACAAGCTCCCACTCCGAATCCCTGTCCAGATCCGGAATAAACGTATCCGCCTCAAAATCCTTATCTATCTTTGTTATGTACGCCTTATCGCACCTGTCGATAAGCTCCCGGTACACCTGCCCCCCGCCGATACAGAAGACCTCATCCGGGTCGGTGTCCTTCAAAAGCTCCCCTAAGGCTTCGAGGCTTCCGGCCGTTTCCACGCCCTTAACGCGGTAGTCTTCATCCCGGGTCAGCACGATATTTCTGCGCTTTATGAGCGGCTGTCCCCCCGGAAAGCTCTCCAGAGTCTTTCGTCCCATGACCACCGTATGTCCGATGGTCTTACTCCTGAAATACTTCTGATCCGCGGGTATGCGCACCAGAAGATCTCCCCTGAGGCCTATGCCCCAATTATTGTCCACCGCCGCTATAAGTATCATTTTTATTTATCCCATTTATCACTGAGCGCGTTGATCTGCGAGGTAAACTTAGCCAGATCCTTGTTCGCGCCGTGCTCATTCTTTCTGATAACCTGCATAAGCCGCTCTCCGGCACCAAGGAGACGGGCAAATACAGCAGATATCCTCTCTGCGGGAGTCTTGGGCTTCTTCGTGTAAAGCACTCCCCTGGCCTCGCTGACAAATTTCTGGGCCAGAAGGTCGTAGACAGTTCCGCTGAAGGGCGCATATGCCTCAAGCCCCAGCTCGTCCTTCAGAGTGTTGGCAAAGATCTCCGTTACCTGATCCTCTCCGTGTACGACGAAGACCATCCGCGGCTTATTTCTAAAGCCTCTCATCCATGCCAGAAGCCCGTTCTTATCCGCGTGTCCCGAGACTCCGGCCAGGGACGTTATCTCCGCCCTCACCTCTACCGGCTCCCCGAAGAGCTTCACATCCGCTGCTCCTTCCAGCAGGGCCCGTCCCAGAGTCCCCGCTGCCTGATAACCCACAAAAAGTATGGTGCTTTCGCTCTTCCATAAATTGTGCTTAAGGTGATGCCTTATCCTTCCCGCCTCGCACATACCCGATGCCGAGATTATCACCTTCGGCTCGTCGTCAAAGTTGATCTCCTTCGACTCATCGGTGGTTATGGAAAGATTCAAGTCTTCGAAGTCTATGGGATTGATCCCTCTTTTTACCAGCTCCATTGCTTCCTCGTCATAGCAGGCCATGGAGTTTTTGGAAAAAATACTGGTGGCTTCCACCGCCAGGGGAGAATCCACATACACAGGGAAGCGGTCATGCCCCCTGACCAGTCCGTCCTCTTTGATCTTCCTTATAAAATAAAGCATCTCCTGAGTACGCCCCACCGCAAAGGAGGGAATGACTACATTTCCTCCCCGGTCAAGAGTCCTCTGGATTATCTTTGTAAGCTCGGCTATATAATCCACCCGTTCCGCAGAATGCAGCCTGTCGCCGTAGGTGGATTCCACCAGAACGAAATCCGCCTCGTCCACGGTAGCGGGGTCCTTCAATATTGGCTGATCGGTATTTCCCACATCGCCCGAAAAGACTATCTTTCTTGTCTCGTTCTCCTCCGTAAGCCATAGCTCCACCGCGGAAGAGCCGAGAAGATGCCCGACATCGGTAAACCGTACATCGATGCCCTCGTCCACATTGACCCTTTTATCATAGGCTATCGGATTTAACAGGGAAATAGCCCCATCCGCATCCCTCATTGTATACAGCGGCTCATAGGGCGTTACCAGACCCGAACGTTTTGCTTTCCGGTTTCTCCATTCAGCCTCAAAGGTCTGAATATGCGCAGAATCCCTCAGCATTATCCCCGCAAGTCCACAGGTGGCCTCAGTTGCGTATATCCTGCCCCTGAACCCCCTTGCAAAGAGCAGCGGAAGAAGTCCGGAATGATCTATATGAGCGTGGGTCAGAAAAACTATGTCTATCTCTGCAGCACTGACAGGAAGCGGGACCGATTCATAAAGCTTCTGTCCCTGCTCCATACCGTAATCCACAAGTATATGTTTTCCGCATGCCTCAATGTAGTGACAGCTGCCTGTCACCTCATGATCGGCACCTACAAAAATAAGCTTCAAAAAGCCCCCGATCCGAAACTCTGATGGTGATACTCTATATCAGGCCTCAATGAATGTATGGACCTGTTTATTTTATCATCACTCTCTGAATTTCACAAGTACGGGGGCTTGATTATTGCGTATATTGTTATATTTTACCAAAAAACCTTTTACTTAATATAGACTGAATCTATGGTATAACTCGCTCCCGGCAGCGACACGGTCACGGTTCCGTAGCTTCCCGTGTTTCCGGTGGCCATGAATTTGGCCGCAGCTCCCCCAGAGCTGACAAGACTCATGTTACTTCCCGCCGACCAAGTAAGTCGTATATTACTGGAATTATTTACCTTGACGTTTTTTACCTTAAAGGTGCCCGTCTTCCCACTCTTAATATTCTTCGGATAGATCAGGGACGGCATTTTGGACATCCTTATATTAAAGGTGCCCACCTCGCGCCCGTCGATCTTTGCCGTAATCGGTATGGCCTCGCTGGCAGCCTTTATGAGGGTGAACCTGGCTCCATAGGTTCCCGCGGGAACCATGGAGATATAATTCTGGTCATATTCCCAGCTTATGCTGGCGCCGCTGCTCACATTGGACACCTTCCTGGTAACAGTGCCTCCCAGCAGGATGGCCGCCGGTTTATTACTGAACTTCGGCATCCTGACCTGTATTTTCGCACTGACCTTCCTGGTTCCGAAAACTGCTGAAATAGTAGCGCTTCCGGCCTTCAGCGCAGTCACGTTGCCCGAAGAATCCACGCTGGCGACCGACGGCTTGGAGCTTATCCAATCGTCAGGCTTGGTATAGCTGCATCCGGTCAGCTTCGACTTGGCCGATATTGACTGCCCGTAATAGGTGGCGCTCATCTTCTCCAGCTTTGGCTCATCCACATAAACCCTGACGGTTCCGGCGGAGGTGTATTCCTTTCCGCTCTTAGTATAGACCGTTATGGTGGTGCTGCCTGCCTTCTTGCCGGTCACTACTCCCTTATTCGTAACCGAAACTATGGACTTGTCCGCAGGGGTATATCTTGCATAGCTCCCCGAGATCGCACTGCTCACATTTGCCTTCTGGCCCTTAATGAGGGTCAGCTGGCCGTTCTGCGTCACCGGTGTAGTAGTCTCGGGAGTGCTGGTCTCCGGTGTGGTAGTCTCCGGGGTGGTGGTATCTGATGTTGAGGAGGCCGCGGCCTCCAGGGCTGCTGCTATGTCAAGTCCTCCCGTCACTGAGCCACCCGACTTTGTAGATGAGTAGGTCCTGCTGTTTTTATTTTTTATAAGTATATTTGCTACCTCTGTCGCCGAAGCCAGATTGTTGCCGTCTCTGAGACTTGTGTTTTTAGACATGACCAGGGCTGCAGCTGCGGAAACCATGGGAGTCGCCATGGAGGTTCCGCTCATGTATTCATAGCCTCCGCTCTTAGATGTCGAATAAATCCCCGAGCCAGGCGCTGCTATATCCACCCATCTGTTATCGCTGCTACCAAAATATGAGTAATCCGCCAGCTTATTGCTGCTGTCATAGGCTGCCACTGCTATGACGTTATCCAGGCAGGCGGGAATCTGCTCATCAGACGTTCCCACACTGTCCGTTGACTCATCTCCGTTCCCCGCCGCTGCCACGCATACTATACCTGCATTCGCCGCCTTATTTATCGCTTCCTGGAGAGTAGTGTCCGACGAGCCCTCCTTGGCACTTCCCCCAAGACTCATATTAATGACGTCGGCACCTGCTGAGATTGCCATTTCGATCCCTTTAACCAGAGTGTCGGTATTACCAGAGCCCTTAGAGTTTAATACCTTGACCGAATATATCTTCGCATTCGGAGCAACTCCTACCATACCGCTGCTGTTGGCCGCCGCCGCGATAATGCCGGCCACATGGGTGCCGTGGCCGTGATCATCCGCTCCGGAACTGAAACCTGCCCCACTTACGTATACACTTCCTTCCAACTGTCCTGAAAATTCCGAATGGTTGGAATTTATTCCAGTATCCAGCACGGCGACGATGACCCCGTCTCCGGCCACTCCGCTGCTTTCCCAGGCTGCTTTTGTGTTCAGGAACGATGATCCATGCTGCCAGCCATTACTCAGCTCTTCACTGGAAGCGTTGACACTGCTCGCTTTATATATATAGTTCGTGAACACCGGCGTATCCGGAAGGGTGCTGACCTCCACCTCTGCGACCTTTTCGGCCAGCTCCTCATCCTCCTCGGCCACTGTCTCTATAGAGGCGGCCTCATCCCCCTTTTCCTCGATGATATCTGTCGCCGTCTGAACCGCATCCACCGTATCCACCACATCAGTCAGTACGGTGTCGATCTTGTTCTCCTCGTTAAACTCTATTGTAGCTACACCGTAGGAAAAGCTCTTAAGCGAGGCCCCGTACTGCTCGGCGACGCTCTCAGCCTGGCTTCTGGCATCTGCCATAAAGACGGCCTCATTCGGCACGTAATCCCTGCCCTCCTCCAGACCGTCTATTTTTTCCAGCTCCTCCTTAAGGACCTCCGCAGTCTCCTTCTGATCTCTGGTAAGCTCCCCAAGGGTATTCTCCGAAACCGTATTATCGGATACGCTTTCCTCCCCGACAGCCGCCTCCTCAGATTCAGCGCCCGGCTCTTCCTCCTTAGCGGACGTCTCCTCTTCCCCGGATTCTTTTACTGATTCTGAACTTTTTTCCGCCTCCGTGTTCTCTTCCTCATTGGCGGATACTGTGCTGTTTTCCGAAGCTGTAGCCCCGGCCTCCTCCTGCGCAATGCCGTTGCCGGACACTTCCGGCGTCTCCGACACCTCCGTCTCCCCAGAGGTACTCTCCACTGATACCTGCACTGACGCACTGTTTGCGGACACTGTCGAATTATCCGAAACTCCTTCCACTGGAGACGCATATGCTATTGCAGCCCCCAGCTCGCCCGTCACCAGTATAAATACCGTCATCAGCGAGAGCCAGAACTTTAAGGGTCTTATTTTCCTACAGCTTCTTTTTTTCATTCTTATCCTTTCCACCGCCTGTTTGCAGCTCATATAAAAATTTCCGAAGGATCTGATAGTCATTATAAAAACTGATTATAATCGTTCAATATTATACATCCGAAGGTATGAATTTTCTGTGAATTTTTATGCAGTAAATGAGAAAGTTCTTTTCATTTTGTCATTATTATAAACTTTTTCTCAAGCCCTTCGGGTAATGATTTTTTATCATCCTTCCGTCGGACTTGCCCCAGCCCAAGGTATAACCCGCGAAGGTCACCGCCAGATAACCCCGCTCTGCCTCAGCCCTCAGCGCCTCGCCCCGGATATAGGCCGCAGCCTCACCGATGTCCCTGACCTCATAGCTCCTGAGTGTCCCGGGCTCCGCCGCCATTGCCCAGGCATGGGCCGGCACAAAGCGCCCGGACCTAAGCTTCCCAAGCTCGAGGCCCACCCTCTCAGCCTTGAGCCCCCTAAGCGGTATCATATCTCCGGGAACCGCGCACAGGGTATCTCCGAAGAGCAGCAGCTCTTCAAACTCCGGCCGCGTCTTAAAGACCTCCCCGGCGAAGCTGTCGAACTCCTTCCTCATCCCCTCCGGGAGCTTTCCGGAAGCCGCCACACTTCCGCTCGGACTTCTCCCGGCCTGCTCCCCGTTCTTTTGGAAGCCAGCTGCAAAATGCCCCTCTCCTCCCGCTTTGTGGGGAAAGATCCTCAGGGTCCTGCTGACCCTTTCGTCCTCAGACTCCGTCCACTCACTCCGCCCGTGTTCTATACCGGAGTGTACCGGAATTTCCACGAGCTCATACCAGGGGTGGCTTTGAAGAAAGCGGCTCACCACCTCCTCATCCTCCTCTGGCGAAAAGGTACAGGTGGAATAGACGAGCCTTCCGCCGTCGGACAGCATGAGATCCGCCTTGTCCAGAATATCCAGCTGCCTTTCGGCGTTAACTCTTATATTTTCTTCTCTCCATTCGGCTATTGCCTCCGGATTTTTTCTGAACATACCCTCGCCCGAGCAGGGGGCATCCACGAGTATCCTGTCAAAGAAGGCCGGAAGGCGGGCCGCAAGAGCGTCGGGAGCCTCGTTGGTGACTACGGCATTCGACACTCCCATTCTTTCCATATTGCTGCTCAGTACCTTCGCCCTCTTCGGAATGATCTCGTTCGATACCAGGATACCCCTGCCGGACATTGCCGCCGCTATCTGCGTGCTCTTTCCTCCCGGAGCGGCGCAAAGATCCAGAACTCTCAAGCTCCCCTGAATGTCCAGCAGCTCCGCCGGAAGCATGGCAGACGCCTCCTGTATATAATAGGCTCCCGCCTCGTGAAGCGGGTGCTTCCCCGGAAAAGACTTCTCTTTATAGTAATACGCATCTTCACACCAGGAAAATGGGGTCAGTTCAAAAAAATTTCTTATATCCTGTCCCTTCTTTAATCTGTTGGCTCTAAGCGACCTTACGGGCTCCCTGGAATAAGCCTCTGTGAAGTCTTCAAATTCGTCTCCGAGCATACGCTTCATCCGCTGTAAATATTGCTCCGGAAGCATGGTAATTTCCATAATTTTTATATTTTCCCCTTACAAAAACTGATTATTTCTGATATTATAAATACAATAACGGACATAACAAAATGGAGCGGGTTACCGCAAAAAAATTTCGGAGGCGTTATGTATAAAACCGGTGATTTTGTCGTACATGGCCGTGATGGTCTTTGTGAAATAACCGAGATCAGCAGTATGGATCTTATCGGCGAAGGGAACGAGCGCGATTACTATATACTTGTGCCTGTCACCAATCCGAAGAGCCGTATCTATGTGCCCGTAGGAACCGGCGAAAGCAAGCTTCGTGCGCCCCTGACCGAGAAGGAGGCTCTGCAGATAATAGACGAGCTCCCCAGCATAGAGGCTCTGCCCATCGAGAACGAAAAGACCCGTGAAAAGGACTACAATACCGCCATCATCAAAAATGACTGTGTGGAGCTTTTCAAGCTGATAAAGACTACCTATACGAGAAATATGGAAAGGCGCGAGAAGGGGCACACCGCCACAGCCATTGACGAAGCCTATTACAAGACCGCCGTCAAGGCTCTCCACAGCGAGCTGGGCTATGCCCTTGGAATAGGCGCCGAGGAAATGGAGAATTTCATCGAAAAGCGGCTGGGAAAGGCGTGACGGCTGCCCGATAAACGATCATTCAAGAAGCGTAAGCAGCTCTGCGGGGCTGCTTATTTTTTCGTCATATTTTACCGGGTCTCCAAAGCCGTAGGAGGCAAAGACAAACCTCACTCCGGCCTCTTCGCAGGAAAGCCTGTCCCCTTCCGTATCCCCGATATATACCGGAGCCTTCAGGCCGTTTCTCTCACTCAGCAGGAGGAGATTTTCCGCCTTGCCCTTTAGCGTATCCCCGTAACACTCACTGTCCTTTATGAAATCCTTCAGCGACAGCTTCTCACATACCAGCTCTATATATCCGCTCTGGCAGTTGCTGACTAT
>JAFTEI010000167.1 GCA_017453965.1 Lachnospiraceae bacterium | reverse complement strand
GTACACGGGGTCTATGATACTCTCGGAGTATCTGCCGACGGCTTTGCCGCTCTTGACAGCGCACTGCAGTCCATGAATGAGGAAAGACGGGAGGCGGTGATAAGCGATGTCGACGAATATTACGAGCTGGCGCTTGCTGACATGGAATCAGAGGAGGTTCCCGACGAATGGTTTCCCTTCAGCTCCGAATATCATGCCGACGTTATCCGCTCTGACGAGAAGGTCGTGAGCATCCTCCAGACCTTCTACAGCTTTGCGGGAGGCGCTCATCCCAATACCTACTACGGGACTGAAAACCTTGACACCGCTACGGGAAGGAAGCTGGGTATTAAGGATATTGTAAGCGATACTGAGGAGTTTGCCAGGATTCTGGAGGAGGAGACCCTGAAGGCCGTGGATAAGGACATGCTCATAGTCGAGGACGTTTCAGGCGTCATTAAGGAGCTCATGGACGAGACCGTGAGTGAGAATGAGCTGGAATTTATCATCGACTACGAGGGGCTCGAGGTGATCTTTTCACCCTATGAGCTCACCGCCTATGCCGCCGGAGCCCAGAAGGTAAGGCTCAACTACGCCGACTATCCTGAGCTCATAGACCAGAGCTACGCGGCAGCCCCGGAAAGCTATATAGATAAGGTCTTTGAGGGAGTGTCATATTATACGGGAAGACCGGGAGACAGTGACAGGAGAGAGATAGACTTTGAAGAGACAGCGGATCAGTACGGGACCATAAGCGCCTGTAAGGTGCTGCTCGAGGGCAGGGCAGGAGAGCCGGATACGGAGGGCTACTATTATGGAAGTGTGAAATATATAGCGCATATGGGGGATAAGACCTATGCGCTGGTGTCAAAGGTGACGGATAATGACTACTGGTTTACGACGATTTATGATCTCAATTCTGAGGCGGCGGTAAAGAAGGAAAACCTGGATGCGCAGCCCGACAGGCACAGCTTACCGGTCGATCCGGCTGCCCTGAAGCTCGTCAAGCGCTGCAACTGCCTGAGCACCTATGACGTCGTGCAGCTTCACAGGATGAATGAGGACGGGTCGGTGCAGCCCGTGGAGGAATTCGGCTATGTGGAAAAGAACGACTACCTTTCGCCCCTTCGCCTAAAGACTACGGTGGATGTCAAGATGCTGGACGACGTGGAAGGAAAGACCATGCACGATGTTACTCTGGGTTCACAGACTGAGGTGGAATTTTACCGCACGGATATGGACAGGCTCGTGGATATGAAGCTCAAGGACGGCAATATCGTAAGGTTTGAGATCGAACACGGCGGAGAAGGCATATACAGCCAGATGATAGGCGGACAGCCGATAGAGGAGGTGTTTGAGGAGGTATATTTCGCGGGCTGAGGCAGTTCCATAAATGTTAGTCCACAGTAAACGCAGCGTTAGCGAGAGTTAACAAGTTGACAAAAATTCTGCTTGACTTTTGCAAAGATTCATCCTATATTTGAGAATAGTTAGACAAAACTAACATTGTATAAAGGGAGGAAGTTTTTATGCTGCCGCTTACATTTGCAAATTCAGGACAGTCATTTACGGTTTCCAAGATCAACGGAAAAGAAGATACAAAGAAGCACCTTGAGGATCTGGGGCTTGTTTCGGGCACCGAAGTGGAGGTGGTTAGCGCTCAGTCCGGCAACCTCATTATAAAGGTCAAGGGGTCGAGACTTGCCATAACCTCGGAGCTGGCTCAAAAGATCATGGTCGAAGCTTCTTTTCAGCACTCTGGGAGAGCAGTAAATGACAGTAAGGAGATAATTAAGGCTGTTTGAAATATAACGGTCTTTTTTATGTTGTTAAGTTAGCGAATGCTAACAATATATTTTGCGGAGACGGGCGGACATCTATTGTGTCAGACATCCTTAAGCCGTCCGGGTCATTTTGACAGATTAAAATGAGCCGCCGCATTCAGAAAGGAGAGAGAGATGAAAACATTAAGAGACGTGCCGGTGGGTTCTACGGCCAGGGTCGTCAAGCTGCACGGAGAGGGGCCTGTGAAGCGCCGTATCATGGATATGGGGATCACAAAGGGAGTCGAGATCTTTGTACGAAAGGTCGCACCTCTGGGGGACCCGATGGAGCTCAATATAAGAGATTATGAGCTTTCGGTCCGCAAGGCGGATGCAGAGATGATCGAGGTTGAATGAGGAATGTCCTGAGAAATATTCAAGGCAATCAAAGCTTTCAGCAGGACAGAAAAATTTTTTAAGAGGAGTGGAAAAATGGGAATTAAAATTGCATTGGCCGGCAATCCGAACTGCGGTAAGACTACACTGTTCAATTCACTGACCGGCTCAAACCAGTATGTGGGAAACTGGCCCGGAGTTACAGTAGAGAAGAAGGAGGGAACCTTAAAGGGCAATAAGGACGTGGTGATCCAGGACCTGCCCGGTATCTATTCGCTGTCCCCCTATACCTTAGAGGAGGTGGTTTCCCGTCAGTATCTCGTGAATGAATAGCCCGACGCTATCCTGAACATAGTCGACGGGACTAATATAGAGCGTAACCTCTATCTGACCACACAGCTTATCGAGCTGGGAATTCCGGTCGTCATCGCCGTAAACATGATGGACCTCGTCCGCAAGAACGGGGATACCATCAATATCAAGGCCCTTGGAGAGAAGCTGGGCTGTAAGGCGATAGAGATAAGCGCACTTAAAAATGAGGGGAGCATGGAGGCCGCGGAGCTGGCTATCCAGGCCGCTAAGAGCAAGGAAGCCGTTGTGGTTCCCGTTGTCTTTGAGGAAGAGGTGGAAAAGACCGTATCCGATATAGAAGTGAAGCTTTCAGGAAAGGTAGATCAAAAGCTTCTGCGCTGGTATGCAATCAAGGTCTTTGAAAGAGACTCCAAGGCCCTTGAGACCCTGAATATCTCCTCGGAGGCTGCTGCCATAGAGAAGATAGTCTCCGACTGCGAGAAGGCAATGGATGACGACTCGGAGAGCATCATCACCAACCAGAGATACAACTATATAACTGAGGTGACGAAGCTCGCCGTAAAGAAAG
>JAFTEI010000166.1 GCA_017453965.1 Lachnospiraceae bacterium | reverse complement strand
TTTATTTATCTTGCTCTCGAAATCCTTGAGATCCGGCTGGAAGGTCCTGGGATCCGGCATTACCGCTACCAGCTCTCCGTCAAAATTCGCCGTATAATTCCTGTACTCCACAAAATACGGTGCAAAGGCTATGACCTCGTCCCCGGGATTGATTATGGCCTTCAGCGCACAGTTTATCGCGCTGGCCGCTCCCACCGCCATCATTATGTTATTTTCATCAAAATGGGTTCCGTGACGCCTATTCAGGGCCTCCGCTATGGTCCTTCTCACCTCGGGATAGCCCGCATTCGGCATATATCCGTGGATCTGGGAGGATTCTGAGGTGTCCAGCAGCCTCTTTGCTACCTCCCTGACCTTCTCCGGCGCGGGCACATTCGGATTTCCAAGCGAAAAATCGTAGACGTTTTCAGCCCCGAATTCCTTCGCCATCCTCTGTCCCTCTTCAAACATCTGTCTGATAACGGAATTGTTGTTTACAAGTCCCTGCATTTTTTTGGATATCATGATGCTCCTCCGTATTTACTTCACTTTTTTATTTGCCGTTTAACATTTCAAATTTTTTCCAGTATTTGAACAGTGCCTTTCCGACTATGCCCTCCCGGGAAAGGTAGGTATTTTTCCAATACCTGGAATCTGCGGAATTGTTCCTGTTGTCTCCCATCATGAAGAAATGTCCCTCCGGTACCTCATAGGGGCCGAAGTTCCCCTCCGTCCTGACCGTGAGATAGGGTTCCTCCAGAATATCCCCGTTTATATATACATTTCCGTCATGGATATCTACGATTTCCCCCGGCAGTCCTATGACCCTCTTTATAAAGAGGACCTCCTCGTTGTCCGGATATTTAAAGATGATGATATCCCCCCTCTCGGGGTCGGAGCTCTTATACGACAGCCGGGAGCCTATGAGCCTGTCCTTCGCCATTATAGTGGTCTCCATGGACTGGGTCGGCACAGTCGCGTTGACTATTAGCACCTCTGTTATGAACAGGGCCGCCGCCGCCGCCACCACTATCACCAATATCCATTCTACTATCTCTTTTACGTATTTGTTCGACATATCCCGCTCCATTTAAAAAATATGTTCAATCTTACTTATATAATCGAGTAGGGAAGATGAAATCGCACCCTACTCGTCCGCGAGCCGCGCTCCGGCACAGCCGGAATGATTCCTTTGCGCAGCTCTGCGATAATTAAAAATATCTCTTCTTAAGCATAGCTGTGTATTTCAATGCTCCCGTCCTGTTCAGATGATTATTATCCCCGAAGCATTCCGCCTCATACCTGGGAACCTCCTTGACAACGGTAAATTCAGGATGTTCCTTTTCTATCTTATCCATGTACTCCGTATAGCCCTCCAGGAATTCCGGTCTCAGATTATCATAGGAGGCCGGGTTTAGGGGAGCCTGCTCTATTGTCACCGCGATTCCTTCGGCCTGGAGCCTCTCCAGCAGTCTTTCATAGTATTTGGACGACACTCCCGAGCTTTTAAATTCCGCCTCGTGGACCTCGTAGCTGGGCTCGTTATTGCTCTCCTCGGTTCCGAAGAGGGTAAAGCCCAGGTCCCGGCGCACCTGCATATAGCGTTCGGTGTTCTCCGCCCTCTTGCCAGCCGGCAATGCCTCGTAGACCGCAGCCAGATACTTGGCGGGAGATCTCAGCTTATATGAAATAACGTCAGTTATCCAACCCTTATAGGCCACCTTATCCTCTCCGTAAAGGCCCCTGGCCTCCCTTGCCACCTCCAGTATCTGACCCGTATCCAGATAGTTAAAATACAGCGTCTGATTATAATTGTCTATATCGTAAAAATGGTAGGGCGCAAAGATCACAAAGACCGACCTCGGAGCCTCGTGGGCCTTGAGATACCTGTCCAGGGCATAGTACATCTCTATCGGGGTCGCTCCTCCGATAGCCATATTATATGTATTTCCGCTTTCGTCCAGGACGGCAGGCAGGACACTGGATTTCGCCCGGGAATCCCCGATAATCAAAGTATCATAGTCCCGCCTGTCGTCAACCCTGCCCGTTACGAACTCCTTCTCCTCGATCCACATCGGATACTCCAGGCTCATATAGTCCATGGGCTTCAGGGCAAAATAGAGCATCATTGCCAAAAGCGGGAGTCCCAGCAATATTAAATTTCTGACAAGTCTGATCTTATCACTCATTTTTAAAACTGGAAATATATAAATCTCTGGGCGCCTATATTGGTGCTCAAAAGTATCATCAGAATCATTCCATAATATGCCGCCCAGCGCAGAGCAGGGCTCAGCCCTGTCAGGAGCTTCTGCGGCTCCCTCCCCCGCTCCCTTGCAAGATCCACTGCAAACAGGATCAGGAGTGAGAAGGCCAGTATACCGAGATTGATGTAGCCCAGGCCCAGCTCAAACACATTTGTCTTCGCAATATCCGAGAATCTGAAGCCCGTAAACACGGCCTTTAAGATCTCCGCCGCCTGTGAAATACTCTTCGCCCGGAAGAAGACCAGACTGACGTTAAAGAAGAACACCGTAAGGAAGACCTTTATGCCGTGATGCACGAGGCCAGCCAGCCTCCCCTTGAGGGGCCAAAGCTCCATGATCCGCTCCCTGTATTTTTTCAGGATCTCTCCCGTGACCTGGAAAAGGCCTGACAAAAAGCCCCATAAAACATAGGTCCAGGCTGCTCCGTGCCATAAGCCCGAGAGAGTAAAAACTATCAGTATATTAACATATTTTCTCAGCCTGCCCTTACGGCTCCCTCCCAGGGGAATATATAGATAATCCTTAAACCAGCTCATGAGGGACATATGCCACCTCCGCCAGAGCTCCGCGCTGGAGGTGGCGAAAAAGGGCTGGAAAAAATTCTCCCTGAGCTTAAAGCCCATGCACTGCGCAGAGCCTATTGCCAGCTCGGAATAGCTGGCAAAATCACAGTAGATCTGGAGGGCATAGGCAAAGGTACCCAGGATGAGCTGCACCGGATTGGCCTCGGTATGGTTGTCGTACACCAGGTTGGCTACTATGGAAAGCCTGGAGGCTATGACCAGCTTCATAAACAGACCCCAGCCCATCCTGACCAGCCCTTCCCTTACATTGGCATAGTCAAATTTATGCTTCACCTTAAACTGTGGTATAAGCTCCCCCGCCCTGGAGATGGGGCCACTTAAGATACCGGGGAAGAAGGCTGTAAAGAGCATTGCCTGGACAAAGTTCTTTTCGGCCCTTATATCTCCGCGATACACATCTATGATATATCCCACCGCCTGAAAGACATAAAAGGAAATTCCCACTGGGAGCAGAAAGCTTACCTCGAAATAATTTCCCGTCATCTCGTTAAAGAAGCCAAAATACTTAAAGAAAAATAGCAGGAGTAATTCTATGGAAACCGCCATAACTGCTGTTATTTTTCTCAAAAGTGCATTATTGGCTGTTTTTTCAAGAATATTCGTCGAAATATAGGTCACTAAAGAAGCGCCGAATAGTATCGCTCCATAGCGGATATCGGCGCTCATATAGAAAAAATAGCTTGATACTAAGAGCCATATATTTCCTGCCCCGGTCCCGAGGCAAAGATAGATAATTGCTACTATCGGAAAAAATATAGCATAAGCGACAGAATTGAAAACCATCCTAATCCTTCTTTTTTAACAGTCCCTTCACGGAGATTATTACAAGAAAAATTCCCACCAGTGCAAAAGCTGTGGCAGCAACACGTATGATCGTCTTTTCCGCCCCGTCACCTGTAAACAGGCCGTAGCTCAAATATACAAGATAACCTCCGCAAAGTATCCTTATAAAATAACTGAAGGTTGGCGTCGTTGGCTGCGCTTTTTCTTCCTGCTGCTCATCCGCCTCTGTCTCTGCGGGGGATATCTCCGTCTCCGCGGAAGCCTTCTCTTCCTCCGCGGGAGACACTTCTGCCGGCTCCACTGTTTCCTGCACCGGCTCTA
>JAFTEI010000165.1 GCA_017453965.1 Lachnospiraceae bacterium | reverse complement strand
GTGGAACGTCTGGTTCCATTCCAACGAGCAGGACAAAAAGATCGAAAAATGGACTGTGGCCCCGCCGCTGCTGGAGGATATCTATACCTTTGAGGACGCCCTTCTGGTAGGGCTCATGCTCATAACCCTTTTAAGCCACGCCGACAGGGTGAAGATCGCCTGCATGGCCCAGCTGGTGAACGTTATAGCACCCATATTTACGGACGCCAACGGCGGAGCCGCGTGGAGGCAGACCATCTACTATCCCTTCCAGCACGCTTCCCGCTATGGCCGGGGCACGGTGCTTATGCCCGTTTTGCAGACAGGAAGGCACGATACGGCGAAGCACGAGGATGTCAGGGATATGGAGAGCGTAGCCGTTATAAACGAAGAGGCACAGGAGCTTACCATATTTGCGGTGAACCGCCTTCTCGATGAGGATATAGAGCTGGATACGGATATAAGGGGCTTCGAGGGCTATGAAATACTTGAGCACATCGTACTTGAAAACGACGACCTCAAGGCAGTAAACTCCTCAGAGGGGGAGAAGGTAAGCCCGAAAAAGGCTGACCGCTCCAAGCTGGATGGGGGACTTATACACAGCACCTTAAAAAGGGCCTCATGGAATGTTATCCGCCTGGGTAAAAAAATAAGTTATGTAAACAGATTTAAGGAAACAAGTATAAAAGTAAGGAGTTCGGGATTTGAAGACATTTGATTTAAGCGCGCTGCAAAAGCCCTGCGAATGCGGCAGGCAGCACACGCTTGCGGTAAAGGACATCATTATAGAGCATGACGCGCTTACAAAACTTAAAGATATGTTAAAGGACGGGATACTCTCAGGCTACAGCCATCCCGTGATCCTTTGTGACAGCAATACGTTAAAGGCGGCCAGGGGGCAGATGGAGGAGGTCATCGCCGCCCTGCCGGTGCTGGAGCTTTCCCCGGAGGGGCTGCACGCCAACAATGAGGGAGTGGCCCTGGTGGAGGAGAGGATAGACAGGCAAGCCGACCTCATACTGGCTCTCGGAAGCGGGACCATCCATGATCTCTCCCGCTATGTGGCCCATGAAATGGGGATAGACTTCGTGGCCTGTCCCACGGCCTCCAGCGTGGACGGCTTTGTCTCCACCGTAGCGGCCATGACCTGGAACGGCATGAAGGCGACCCTTCCCGCCGTGGCTCCGGTATATGTTATAGCCGATACGACGGTGCTTTCAAAGGCGCCCTACAGGCTGACGGCTTCCGGAATGTCGGATCTTTTCGGGAAATATACGGCTCTTGTGGACTGGAGAGTTGCCCACCTTGTAACCGGAGAATATATATGCGAGCGCATATGCAGGATGGAGCTCGACGCCATAAATGAGGTCAAGGAGTGTATGGCGGGGCTTAAGAGCGGCGACGAGGAGGCCCATTCAAGACTTATGTACGCTCTGCTCCTGTCGGGCCTTGCCATGCAGATGGTCGGGAATTCCCGGCCGGCCTCCTGCGCGGAGCACCATATGTCCCATTTCTGGGAGATGAAGGTCTTAAACGAGGAGCTGGACGCCCTTCACGGAGAGAAGGTAGGAGTCGGGCTTTTGCTGGTCACCCGGGAATATCACGCCCTGGAGCGCCGCATCAGGGAGGGGAGCTGCTCCGTCAGGGAGTGGACTGGTATAGAGTTTGACCGTATCCGGGACAGCTTCGGCAAAAAGGGCTTATACGATGCCACGATAAAGGAGAATACCCCCGACCCCATGGAGGGCATAAAGGCGTCCGACCTTGAAGCGAAGCTTACAGGTATAGCGGATATAATAAGGGATGGGCTGCCGGAGGAGAAGGAGCTCGAAGACCTATTAAGGCGCGGAGGCTGCTGCGTGACGGTCGGAGACATAGGCTTAAGCGAGGACATCATACCGCCAAGCCTCGAGCTTTCCTGCTACGTCAGAAACCGCCTGAGCCTTATGAGGCTTAAGAAGATGCTTGTTTACTGATTTTTAATTAAGAAAGCGAAGAGTATTCGTTACAACGGGAATAAAATATGAATATAAATAACTTTAAGAAGACAGCCTATAATGAGCCCTTTATCCTCCAGAGAGCGGATCCCTTTGTGACCCGCACTCCGGAGGGGACTTACCTTTTCACGGCCTCGGTGCCGGAATATGACCGCATCGCGCTAAGAGCCGCTTCAACGCTCGATGGCTTAAAGGACGCGGAAGAAACAGTCGTCTGGACGAAGCACGAAAAGGGGATCATGAGTCAGCATATCTGGGCTCCGGAGATACATTTGATCGGCGGGCGGTGGTACATCTATTTTGCCGCCAGTGACGTGGACGACATCTGGGCGCTCCGCCCCTATGTGCTGGGCTGTAGGGGAGACGACCCCATGAATGACCCCTGGGAGGAGCTGGGACAGATGCAAGCTTCCTCCGACGACCCCTTTTCCTTTAACGACTTCTCTCTGGATATGACCGTCTTTGAGGTGGCGGGGATCTGGTACTGCGTATGGGCGGAAAAGGTGAATATCGGGAAAAAGATATCCAATCTCTATATAGCGGAGCTGGAGAGCCCCACCCGGCTCAAGACGTCCCAGGTCCTGCTTTCGGCGCCGGATTACGACTGGGAGCGCTACGAATTCTGGGTAAACGAGGGCCCGGGGCTCTTACGGCACGACGGCAGAGTCTTTTTGACCTATTCCGCCAGCTCCACTGGGATGCGCTACTGCGTGGGCCTGCTCTCGGCAAAGGAGGGGGACGACCTCACCGACCCGGCCCTATGGCATAAGGAAAGGTATCCGGTTTTACAGAGTGACGTTGAAAAGGGTATGATAGGTCCCGGACACAATTCCTTTACGAAGCTGCCGGACGGTACGGACGTTATGATCTACCACG
>JAFTEI010000164.1 GCA_017453965.1 Lachnospiraceae bacterium | reverse complement strand
GTGTTGATCTCTACAGCCTCTTTCTGCTTCTGGATCTGAATTGGATCATTGGGTATCTCTCGACCTATCATAGTTTGTAACCTCCGGGAGTTATCATTATCTTTTCTATTATATCAGAAATTGTTTTTTCCACTTAATTATACGCAAAAAACCCCTGCCCCGGCAGAGGTTTTTTGGTTCCTATAGCTCTTTTTCAGCCTTTAAGACCTCCCTTCCGTGAATCAAAGGGAAGAGCCTTTCGGTGATCGCGTGGGCGGATTCACCCTCCCGGTCGATCTCCACTATCTTCTCCGGAGGAAACTTCTCCTTAGGCGGAAAGAAACTGCTCGCGCTTCCTGTCCGACTCGGTCTGTACAGCCGCATACTTATGCGCCTCCGTTACGTGGTTAAAAGTGTTAAATCTGATTCTCTCTTTTTTTCAGGATTTCCTGTACCCTGTCTCTATTACTCTGAAAGTATCTTTTGCATGCCACTATCCCGCGAGGGTTTTGCAAAGCAAAATCCCGCAAAATGTGCCGGTGGCACATTTTGAATGCCGTTTAGATGCGCCAAGCGCATCTGGCATCGTTGTTTTACAGCGATTTTGTGCTCGACGAAGTCGAATTTCATCAAAAATCGCATAGCAAGCGCCCTGTTATATTTAAGCTTAATATCATACTGCCGCAGGGCGCTTCGGTATGTATGCTGCCCAATCCATGGACCTCATGTTGGAATCCAATAATTTTCCGACACAGACCCCATCCCGCTGTGCCACGTTATCCAAAGCCTCCTGTGTTATCTCTTTCTGGGAATAGCCTTCCTTCTCGCTGTATTCCAGATTTGAAAACTCCTTCTTCATCTCCTCCGGTTTCTTAAGCTTCTCAAACCAGGTTATCTCTATCGACCTTCCATGGGCACTCCCTAATATTACATCAAGACTCGTTTCATACTCATTGTTTTGCAATGAATCCATTACCTTGACCATCTCGCCGTTTATACCCTTAATGGTCCTGTAATGCTTTAAGCCTTTTTCATCATAGGTAAGAAGACCCACGAGGTTTCCTGCCTTAAGCACCTTGCTGACCTGGGTCACGAACATGGCTTTCTGGTTATTTTTTATCACCGCATCGTTCTTTTTAGCCTCCTTGGATCTTGCCACCTTATAATAATTATCCGGTGTATAGAAGGTCATCCTGTTCATTATCATATCCTTATGCTTATTTAAGAAGAGATCTCCGGCCTCGAAGACGCTTCCTACAGCCACCTTTCCCTCTCCGAAGAAGGCCTCTTCCGAGGCGCGCATCTCATCATAGCGCTGCTTATCGACAGGAAGCTGGTTATTTTGGATCTCTTCGTATTCACGGTATTTCGGAACAAAGTTCCTTACCGTGTACTGAGTCATAGGCGCTTCCTTTTTCTTATAGGTATTCTGTACGAACTGGTTATATATGGCAGAACCGGTACAGGCCCAGCAGTTATTGTAGCCCTGCTTCTCATACTTCCCCTTATACTCTACCTCAACCTTCTCCTGGGGTATGTCCACCTTTTTAATTATCCGGGAAGCAAATCTGTCATCATGAGCCTGTCTTGACCGATAATAGCCCATCAGCCAGTTGTAGGCCTCCTTAAGCTTTGCATCGGTCCCCTTTTTATAAAAGTAATCCTGCCTCTGCCTGCCATCGAATTCAAAGGTTTTCAATACCTGCAACGATTGCCTTATCAATATAAGATCCTCCTCGTTCTTAGGCACCTGATGCTTATTGTCCTTAAGAAACTTAAGATACTCCTTCCTCTTCTCCTCCGTATAATCCTGGGGCCGGTATTCCTTACTCTCGCTTGCCAGTGTCTCTAAGAGATCGGGGTCCTCCAGGGTGATATATATCTTTCCGTCAACCTCAAATTCCGTTTCGCCGCCGTTGCCGCCATTGCTGCCGCCGGCGCTGTTCTCCCTGTGGATCTCGTTGTGGATCTCGTTATGAATCTCGTTTTCGTTTATCTCGTTGTGTGTCTCGTCATGCTTCTCTTCGTCATGCTTCTCTTCGTTCTCACCGTCATTTTTGATATTATTCAGGTGCTCATTGACCAAATCGATGTTTTCAGCATTTAATCTATTCTCTACTTTATTATCCTCTCCATGGATGTTGCCCTCCTCGAGAATGATCTCGTCATCCTCTCTGGCTATGGAGTCGACCTTCTCCCAGCCCTGGGCCTCCTCAGGAGCGTTCTCCAGGATCTTATCCGTCAGCACCGAAACATAGAGACTGGCAAGATCTCCCTTCAGCATAAAGGCTGATGTTTCAGCGGAGATAGTGCTCCTTTCTCCAAGGGCAAACTCGAGGAATTCCATATAGCTGTTGACCGCGTTTATACTGTCTAAGACCTTCTTATTCTGCTCCTTTATGGCTGCATTATTTTGTTCTGTCCTTCTACTCTTATAGTTCCTGATGAGCCCCCTCTGGTTTTCAAGTTCCCTGGTCCTTTTTTGAATCGCAACCTCCAGCTTTGCTCTGAGGTCGCCGAACTCACCCATATATTTCTTGCCGGTCAGCTCATTTGCCTTGATTCTTTCATCCAGCTCCTTAAGGTCGATGCTTTCCTCCGAATAAGCCACATCCTTTGTATATATCTCGGCTACACCCTGATCCTCATCCTGGATCTTTTGGGAAAGGATGTTTACGAGCCTGTTAAAGTTTTCGGTGTTCCTCCTGTTCAGATTCTTTTGAGCGCTGGTGGACCTGTTGGACACTACCATGTCGAGATGGTACTGCTCTCCGGCCTTGCTGAGCATTATCCCGTGGCACAGGAGATTGGCAGATACGAGTGACTCGAGATCATCGGCATTCTTTGCAAGGTTCTCCAGCCTGACGATCCTCTCGGGGCTGATGTTGCGTAAAACATCCGGGTAGTTCTTCCTGATGGCGGTGAACTCCCTCAGACTCTCCACATGTTCCAGAACCTCCGCCGCATGATCGGAGAGATATTCATCGCTCAGCTTGTCCGGACCCAGCTTGAATTTCTCCAGCTTCTTAATAAAGGCCTGAAGCTCCGCCTCATCGTCCATTCCGGCTTCGTTCAGCTTCTTATGGCCTCCTGCCTGGACATAGTCTTCAATGGAGGCATACTGCTTAACGGTCGCCATGGTGGCGTCTCTGAATATCTTCTTTTTTTCTTTCAGTTCATGCTCCGCGGAGGGTCTTTCCTTTTCCGTTATCTCCCAGCCCTCTTTTGTAAGCTTCTTACGCTCTACCTCCTCCTTTTTCAACTGTTTATCTTTCTCGCCCTGAGCTTTGAGCCTGTCAAGTTCTTCTTTGCCCTTGGCAAAGTAGGTCTGCAGAGACTTGAAGTCATACTTCCTCTTCGATTTGATAAAGCTGCCCAGAAGTTTCCTGCTCTCCTGGCTCAAGTCCTTATTCTGACCTAAGAGCATGCCTCTGGCTTCCTTGTAGAGCTTCTCATATTTATCCGCTTCATCCATCTGTGCTTCAAGCTTTGCCTGCTCTTCAGGCTTGCTCTTTCCAAGAGCGCTCTTCTTAAGGGAGAGCTCTCTGTGCTTTCCCTTGCTCCCGGCGGCAAGCCTGGCCAGTTTGCGGTTCTTTTCAGCATGGAAAAAGTAGCCTTCGTCTATCTTTTCCTGTACGCGGTTGCCCGCCTCCATCATCGCAGGAACCTCCTTCAGGAAATCTTCGGCCTGCTTTTTCATCTGCCGTGCCCACCTGGGTATATCCAGACCATCCTCCGGAGGATTGGCATCGCTTCCGTCCTGTACGCCTAACCGGATAATATTCTGATTTACAAGCATAGTCTGGGCATCCAGCGTGCCGCAGTCGTCCATAGTCAGCCTGAGCTTATCCCTCTCTTCTTCGGTAAAGACATCGCTCTCAAAGAAATCCCTGTAGGTTGCATAAAAATTCATGAAAGCAAAGCGGGTGACATGCTTTAGAATGACCTCCTCCTTATGAGCCGCAAAGTATTCCGCTGTTATCTGTTCCGGAGTAAATTCCAGCTTTAAGACCTTCTGCGCTATCTGATACAGGGTATTCTGCATCTTCTTGGGCTCACCTGTCATGAAGTTATCGTAAAGCCACTGGTTTTGCTCATCAGCCTCTTCATAGCCCGGCAGGACATTCCCGAAGATATCCCTTTTAACAGGCTCCATGAGGAGCAGGAAGGAACGCACATCTATAATTCCGCTGGAGCCGTATTTTTTTCTCCAGGCTCTCATCTGTTCAGAGCTTAAGGCATCGTCCGTTTTGTTGAAGCTCCTCTTTATCATGACCCTTGTCCTGACATCCTCATCATTGGTATAGATGAAGTTCTCCGTCATATCCCTCTTTTCGAGATTAAATTCTGCCTGCTCTATTTCCTCAGGGGTGAAGAGCTCTATACCGTTTTGTGAGGCAAAGACCTTTGCCTCATCGGTGAGGACCGAGGTATCCAGAGTATTTACAAACTTCTTTAAGGTATCGGAGAAGGTCAAGTAGTCGGCGTACTTTGCCGAATAGTCCGCAACTGCCTTATTTTTCTCCTTGGCATCCTTTATTGCATTGATCCTGTCGAGCTCCTTCTGGTTTTCAATATCCAGCTTTTCCAGGAAGAGATTCAGCTTATCAAATTCCCCCCGCTTATCCGTGACATAGCCTTCCCTGATCTTCTGTGCCTGAGCCGCTGACTTAACCTCCTCGTCATAGAACTTCCTTCCCTGTCTAACCTTGTCTGCCATG
>JAFTEI010000163.1 GCA_017453965.1 Lachnospiraceae bacterium | reverse complement strand
CAGGACGGCCCCTTTGATATCGCGGATTATATAAGCGTTTCTTCGAACTCGGGGAAAAACACCAACCTCGCCCTTTTCGCAAGTGATATAATGTTTACCGACGCTGTGGACGCTACGGTGGGAGGAGCGAATGTACAGCTTATCAATGCGGCTTTAAAGGATATGATAGATGTGGACATTACCACGGCCATACCCGCAAAGGCCTATGCGAATAACACTGTGATGGTCTCATATGCGACAGCGCTGATGTACGGCTTTGTCTTTATTTTACTGCTGCCTTTGGGTATAATGGTACTCGGCGTCGTTTTATGGGCAAAGCGCCGCAAGAAATAAATAGTATAGTAAACGACAAAGAAATCAGAAAGGATATTTACGATGAGTAAGGTAAGGACAAGATTTGCTCCTTCTCCCACGGGAAGGATGCATGTTGGAAATTTAAGGACCGCGCTTTACGCCTACCTTATAACCCGTCACGAGGGCGGGGACTTTATCCTGCGTATCGAGGATACGGACCAGGAGAGAGAGGTGGAGGGAGCGGTAGATATAATCAAACGCACCCTTGAAAAGGCCGGTATTGATTATGACGAAAGCCCCGAGCAGGGCGGGCCGGTGGGTCCCTATGTACAGTCGGAGCGGGTGAAGACGGGGCTCTACCTGAAATATGCCAGGGAGCTCGTGGAAAAAGGAGAAGCATATTACTGCTTCTGTACGCCGGAGAGGCTGGCGACCTTAAAGACGGCTGTGGACGATACGGGAAAGACGATCTCGATATATGACAAGCATTGCCTTTCGCTTTCCAGGGAAGAGGTGGAGGAGAATTTAAAGAGCGGCAAGCCTTATGTAATAAGGCAGAATAACCCGAGAGAGGGCCGCACCAGCTTTAACGACCTTTTGTACGGGGAGATCTCCGTGGACAATGCGGAGCTGGACGATATGGTCCTCATAAAGTCCGACGGCTTTCCGACCTACAATTTTGCAAACGTGGTGGACGACCACCTCATGGGGATAACCCACGTGGTAAGGGGAAATGAATATCTTTCCTCCGCACCCAAGTACAACAGGCTCTATGAGGCCTTCGGCTGGGAGGTGCCGCAGTATATCCACTGTCCCCTGATTACCGACGAGGAGCACCACAAGCTTTCCAAGCGTTCGGGTCATTCCTCCTTCGAGGATCTCCTGGAGCAGGGCTTCCTTCCCGAAGCCATAGTCAATTTCGTAGCGCTCCTGGGCTGGTCCCCCGAGGACAATCAGGAGATAATGTCCATGGAGGAGCTCATTAAAAAATTCGACTTTCGCCATATCAGCAAGTCGCCGGCTGTCTTTGACTACGGCAAGCTTAAGTGGATGAACGGCGAATATATCAAGGCCATGGACTTTGAGGCTTTTTATAAGCTGGCGGAGCCCTATATCAAAGAGGTGGTCACAAAGCCCTATGACCTTAAAAGAATCGCAAAGCTTGTGCATACGAGGATAGAGGTATTCCCGGATATTAAAGAGCATATTGATTTCTTCGAAGAACTGCCCGAGTACGATATAGCGATGTACACCCATAAAAAGATGAAGACAGATGCGGCGTCTTCGCTGGAGGTCTTAAAGGAGGTGCTGCCGATATTTGAGCAGTGCGACGACTATTCCAACGATGCCTTATATGAGAGGCTTAAAGCTTACGTAGAAGAGAAAGGTGTTAAAAACGGCTACGTCATGTGGCCAATAAGGACGGCGGTTTCCGGCAAGCAGTCAACGCCCGGCGGAGCCACGGAGATCATGGAAGTATTGGGGAAGGAAGAGTCCATAAACAGAATAAAGAAGGGTATAGAGAAGCTATCAAAGGCTTAAGCGCCGCGCAGTCAGCTGCGGCTTCCCATACTCACGGCCCTGCCATAGTCGTGGCGGGGCCCGGCTCGGGAAAGACCTTTACCGCCGTACAGAGGCTATGCTTCCTTGTGCGGGAGCTAAAGGCCGACCCCTCCTCAATTCTTTCCATAACCTTCACCCGCCTCGCAGCATTGGAGATGCGTTCCAGAGCCTGGCAAAGC
Source organism: Lachnospiraceae bacterium (assembly GCA_017453965.1). Classification (GTDB taxonomy): domain Bacteria; phylum Bacillota; class Clostridia; order Lachnospirales; family Lachnospiraceae; genus NK4A144. The sequence goes on along the minus strand of JAFTEI010000163.1, from coordinate 789 downwards.
CTTGGAGACAAGGCCGGGGCCATCAATTTTTCCACCTTTCATTCCCTTTTCTTTAAAATTTTAAGACACACCTACAAATTCAGTTCAGACAATATAATCAAACCCCAGACTAAAATAAATATCTTAAAGGATATCCTCTACGGCATGGACATAGAGCCCTTAAGGGGAAATAACGATATCATGGAGCTATTAAATGAGATATCGGTATATAAATGCGCCGCTGACAATGAGGGCTTTTCCTCGAAGGTCATAGAGGATGAGGACTTTCTGCGGATGTATGAGCGATACACAAGGAAGTGTTCATCCTTAAAGCTCATTGACTTTGACGATATGCCCCTAAAGTGCAGGGAGCTTTTCCGGGAAAGACCGGAGGTCCTGCGCCGTTGGCAGGATATTTTTCAGTTCATCCTCGTGGACGAGTTTCAGGACATCGATCCGGTGCAGTTTGAGCTCATAAAGCTTTTGGCGGCGAAGCATGAAAATCTCTTTGCGGTGGGGGACGACGACCAGTCGATATATTCCTTCCGGGGTTCGGCGCCGGATATAATGCTGGATTTTGAAAGCTACTATCCGGCTGCGAAGAAGTATTTCCTGAGTGAGAATTACCGCTGTGCACCGGAGATCGTCCAGGCCGCGGGCAGGGTGATCGCGGAGAATAAAAGGAGGATAGGCAAGGAGATAGTCAGCTGCAACAGCGTCCACGGAGAGGTCACCCTAAGGGAGTTTAAAAATTCCGCGGAGGAGCTTAAGGGCATCGTGGAGGAGATAGCTTCGGGGGAAGCACCTCTT
>JAFTEI010000162.1 GCA_017453965.1 Lachnospiraceae bacterium | reverse complement strand
CCGACCAGGTCTATGAGGCCATCAAGGCCGCTAACGGCGGAAAGGGAGTGCTCCTCGTTATCAAGAATTATACCGGCGATGTTATGAACTTCGAGATGGCTGCCGATATGGCCGCCGACGACGGGATCGAAGTGGAGAAGGTTGTCGTGGCCGACGATGTGGCGGTTGAAAATTCCACCTGGACCACAGGCCGCAGGGGCATAGCGGGCACTATCTTCGTACACAAGCTGGCAGGCGCCTGTGCCGAGGCAGGGGGAGATCTGCAGGAGGTCAAGAGGATAGCCGAGAAGGTCATTGCGAACGTCCGCTCCATGGGAATGGCTGTGGATGCATGTACGGTTCCGGCGGCAGGAAAGCCCAGCTTCGACCTGGCAGAGGACGAGATAGAGATAGGTATCGGAATTCACGGAGAGCCCGGCGTTAACCGTGAGAAGATCAGCCCGGTCAACGATATTGCCGATAAGCTCCTTGGAAAGATACTGGAGGAGGGCATCTATAATTCCGGCGACGAGGTAGCCGTAATGGTGAACGGAATGGGCGGCACCCCGCTTATGGAGCTCTTCGTAGCCAATAAGCACGTAAAGGAAGTGCTCGACGGCAAGGGAATAAAGATCTGCAAGACTCTGGTCGGCAACTACATGACCTCTCTGGATATGGAGGGCTTCTCGATAACTCTCCTCAAGGTTGACGACGAGATGAAGAAGCTTCTTAACGCTCCGGCGGATACACCCGCTTTCGTGCAGGTTTAAATAGTTTTTAAAATCGTTATAAAAACATTGCCATATAAAGGGGGAGGGTGATTTTTTTGCCCTCCTTCCCTATGTTCCCGTTTATCAGCTTATAGCCATAGGGAATGTTTTCTTTTTGTAAGGCGCTGTCCAGTGATCTTGACTTTGAATTGCCGGATTTGACCTCAATCGGGATAACGCCATCGCTGTTTTCAATCCAAAATTCAATTTCGAAGGTTGCCTGTTCATTTTTTCTGAAATAAAGGGCATCGTGTCCGTTCTTTATTAGAATGTCCGCGATGGCGGCTTCGTAGATTCCCCCCTTGGCTCCGTTTAATAAAAGCCTGTCCTCCTTTTCAAGCAGGGCTGCTTTTATGGAAAAGTCATACATGGAAGTCAGCAGTCCGATGTCAGTCGGATAGAGCCTGAAATTGGTATCGTCCTTATACTGTGCCAGAGGAAAGCCCATGACGGAGGTATTGTAGCAGCATTTAGTGAGATAGGCTCCATTGAGCCAGCTTATGGTGTCGGCATATTTTCTGCTGTTTCCACCCTTTTCCACAACGGAATACACCGCCACAGCATCTTGCACCTCTCAATGGATAAAAAAATGTATCTGCGCAAATTTTTACGCTTAAAAATATGCATATATACATAAAATTGCGCTTAAAAATATGCGTTGATGTATAAAATTACGCTTAAAAATATGCTTACAATCAGATTATAGTATGATATTCACTTAAATACAAGTTCAAATAGCGCTGAACAGATACGTTGTAATTTACTCTGAAAGTATCTTTTGGCATGAGGTGAGCGTTTAGTTGAAATTCAGCGAACGCCGGATCGTCAAATCGAAAAAAAATAAAGATTATTGAAATTTCTTTGGACAGGTATTAGTATTGATAGGTGTTATCAATTTGTTTTATTTCAACAGCCTGATAGGAATTTAAAGGGTTTGTCGAAAATGAAAGGAGTATTATGCAGAGTTTTGAATTTGCACCCAAGGGTGTCTGCTCGAAAAAGATAACCTTTGATATGGAGGACGGGAAGCTTTACAACGTACAGTTTACCGGGGGCTGCAACGGAAATTTAAAGGCTATAGGCAAGCTCGTCGAGGGGATGGATGCCGATAAGGTCGTGGAGATCTTAAAGGGCAATGACTGTGCCGGCAGGGGAACCTCCTGTGCAGACCAGCTTACAAAGGCCATCGAAAGCTGCCGGACCGCCTGAGGAAAGCTATTTATCGGGTCTGACGTGATTTTGCGCCATATGAAGAAAGATATTTACCGGGATTGCCGCAATCTAGCACCGCCGGAGAAAGATTAACAGGAATTACTATGAAAAAAAACCGTATATCCACACATGAGCTTGTATACTGCGCTATGTTTGTAGCGCTTATGGCTGTAGGCGCATTTATAAAGATAATGCTGCCTATAGGACCCTTTGCGGTCACCTTTTCACTGCAGTTTTTCTTTGCCCTTCTGGCGGGCTTTATCCTTGGCAGCTCCCTGGGGGGCTTAAGTGTCACGGTCTATCTCGTCGTGGGCTTATGCGGGATACCGATCTTTGCCCACGGAGGCGGTCCCGCCTATCTTTTGAAGCCTACCTTCGGCTTTCTCATAGGCTTTGCCGCAGCGGCTTTTATCGCCGGTTTCGTGAAGGAAAGGCTTAAAAACTCCGGTTTTACGGCCTATCTCTTTGCCGCCTTTATAGGGGAGATGGCCTATTATTTCTGCGGTCTCGTCTATTACTATATCATGTTCAATTTTCTGGTGAATACGGATGGCGCGTCCATAGGTGTTGTGGAGCTCATCCAGGTCTGGTTTTTAAGCACGGTGGTGCCGGACTTCGTGTTATGCATCCTTGCGGCCGCCGTGGCCATGAAGCTTAAGAAGGCACTGAAAAACACCGACCTGCTTCTGGACAATATTGGGAAGAACAGAAAGTCGGCCAGGTGACAGCACCAGTCAGGTTCAGTCAAAGTTAATCCCTCGGAACGGAGAATCGCTATGGAAGCATTTCCCTTTTTTATGGATGTGGAGGATAAGACCTGCCTCATAGTAGGCGGGGGTAAGGTGGCGCGGGAGAAGGTGGACAGCCTCAGCCGCTTTAGTATGCGTATCCTGATCGTTGCCCTTGAGACCGATATAGAGCCCCAGGAGGGGAAGATCGAGATAAGGAAGAAGCCCTTCGAGGACGAGGATCTGGAGGAGGCGGACTTCTGTATCTGCGCTACCAGCGACAGACATTTAAACCGAAGGATCTCCCAGCTTTGCAAAATGAACAGGATACCGGTAAATGTGGTGGACGATGCGGCGCTTTGCAGCTTTATAATGCCCAGCATAGTCAAGCGCGGGCCGCTGACTATCGCCATTTCCACGGGAGGGAAGAGCCCGGCCTACGCCCAGCGCCTAAGGCAGAGAATCGACCATGAGATGCCGGAAAATATAGACGATATACTGGAAAGACTTGGCACCCTTCGAAAGCATATCCCGGAGCTCATTCCCGACCAGGGGTGCAGGAAAAAATATTATAAGGAAGCGCTGGAGCTGATGCTCTCCACCGAAAATACGGTCAGCGACGACGAGTTGAAGGCGCTTGCGGAAAAGTACGGCAGATGAAGAAGATAAAGCTTGCCACAAGGGGCAGCCGCCTTGCGCTGGTGCAGGCCCGCCTGGTCAGGGACATTTTAGCCGGGGCAGGAGTTGCCGCCGACGAAGTCATAGTCAGCGCCAGGGGCGACAGGAATAAGGTCAGTCCCCTCATAAAGATCGGAGGAAACGGCCTCTTCGTCAGGGAAATCGAAAAGTCCCTGCTGGCGGGAGAGGCGGACATCGCCGTCCACTGCGGAAAGGATCTGCCCTTTGAGCTGGATGAGAGACTGGTGATAGCCGGGGTCACAAGCTCCGCAGACTGCAGGGACTGTCTGGTTATGCCGGAGGGGAAGAGCCTGACCAAGGCTTCGGTCATCGGAACGGGAAGCCCAAGGAGGATAGCGGAGTTCCCTGGTTTACATAATGATATTGAATTTAAGGACATCCGGGGCAATATAACGACCCGGCTGGAGAAGCTGCGGCAGGGGGATTACGATGGGGTGATCCTCGCCAAGGCAGGATTGGACCGCATTGGCTTCGACGGGGAGGGGTACGATATCCGGGTGTATGAGCCCTATGAGATGATACCGGCGGCCTGTCAGGGGATATTGGCGCTGGAGTGCAGAAGGGACGATGAGGAGCTTTGCCGCCTCGTCGAAAGCATATCGGATGAGGCCACGATGCGGCGCTTTGAGGTGGAGAGATATATGTTTTGCCGGCTTCGCGCGGACTGCTCGGCTGCTGTGGGAATCTACGCCAAGGTGGACGAAAGGTCGCCGGGAGAGCTCAATATAATGGCGATGTACGAGGGAAGACGGGCGGAGATCTCCGGCAGATACGAGGACTACAGGGAGCTCTGTGAGGAGCTGTACGCCAAGTTAACATAACTTAGTGGGCGGGAGGCCAGACCTGGCAGTATCGGAGTCAAAAGGTATATAGTAAAAATTAAGTATAGTCGAAAGTAAAGGGAGAGGGCTATTGCAGGGAAAGGTTATCCTGGTGGGTGCGGGCTGCGGGCGCGGCCTTGTGACCTACGAGGCGCTGAAGGCCATAAGGAGGGCCGAGGTCTTAATATATGACGATCTGATCGACGGGGAGCTCCTAAGGGAGGCCCGGCACGACTGTGAGCTCATCTACGTGGGAAAGCGGCTGGGTAAGCATTCCATGAGGCAGGAGGAGATAAATGAGCTTCTGGCGGCCAGGGCGAAGGAGGGCAGGAGCGTCGTTCGCTTAAAGGGCGGCGACAGCTTTGTCTTCGGAAGAGGCGGAGAGGAGCTGCTATACCTAAAGGAGCGGGGGATAGAGTGCGGAACCGTTCCGGGAGTCAGCTCGGCTTATGCGGTGCCGGAGCACTTCGGAATCCCGGTGACCCACAGGGGGATGGCGAGGTCATTTACGGTAATCACCGGCCATACGGCCGACGAGACTGAGGAGGACTACAGAGCCCTGGCAGCGCTCAAGGGAACCCTGGTCTTTTTGATGGGGCTAAGCCGCGCGGGAGTTATAGCCGAAAAGCTCATGAGCTTCGGAAAGCCTAAGGATACCAAGGTCGCCATCCTTTCCGGGGGCTTTACTCCGGGGGAGAAGAGGCTTAACGGGACTCTTGAAAGCTTGGGGGAGCTGGCTCAAGAGGCGGAAACTCCGGCAATTATCGTCGTCGGCGAGGTGGCTGGCTTTATGTTAACTAGCTCCGAGCACAAGGAATTCTCCGGCCTCAGCTTTACCGTTACCGGAAGCCTGAGCTTCGCTTCAAGACTCAGGGAGGCGCTGGAGGAGCTTGGGGGTTATGTAAACCTAATTGACACCATAAGGATAGTGCCGGATGAAGATAAGATACCGGAGGATATAGGCGGCTATAAGTGGCTGGTATTTACCAGCGCAAACGGGATAAGGACATATTTTGACGCGCTTAGGAGGAGAAGGACCGACCTGCGTACCCTCGGCAGTGTGAGCTTCGCCTGCATCGGGGAGGGAAGCGCCGGGGAATTGGAGAAGTACGGATTTTACCCTGACTTTGTACCCACCGAATATACTGCGAGGTGTCTCGGAGTTGAGCTGCCTAAGGTCATGAAGCCCGGGGAGAGGGCGCTCATACTGCGGGCCGGGAACGGCTCAGTGGAGCTCAATGAGGGGCTTGAGAGCGCGGGAATTTCCTATTTGGACGCAAAGATATATCACACGGAAAACACTGGCACTGAGGGAGAGGAATGCAGAACGGATTATATAATTTTCGCCAGTGCAATGGGGGCGAGGGCCTTTTTCGAAAAGAGGGGGCTTGCGGATAAAAGCAGGGTCATATGTATAGGAAAGGCTACAGAAAGGGAAGTAAGGGCACATACGGACAATGAGATCATTACTGCTGGGCGTCACGATATACGCGGGATAGTCGAAGCCATCAGGCAGTCGCTGGCAGACTAGCAGATTGGCAGTACGCCAGGGGCTTGGAGCGAAAGCAGCTGTCATACATATTTAGGGAGGTTATATGAACGGCATAATTTACGGAGTAGGAGTTGGACCCGGAGATCCGGAGCTTATGACATTGAAGGCGGTCCGCCTGATACGCGAAAACGACATTATAGCCCTGCCGGGGAAGGAGCCAAGGGAGACCGCGGCATATAAGATAGCCCTCGGAGCGGTGCCGGAGCTCGCGGAAAAGACGTTGCTGGCGATAGATATGCCTATGACGAAGGATAAGGAGGTGCAGCGCCGGGCCCACGAGGAGGGAGCTCTTTTGATGGAGTCCTATGCCGCGGAGGGAAAGAACGTGGTCTATCTCACACTCGGAGATTCCACGGTTTACTGCACCTTTGCCTATCTTCAGGAGATACTCGAGCAGGACGGCTACAAGGTGGAGCTGGTGAGCGGCATACCTTCATTTTGCGCCGCTGCCGCAAGGCTCGGTATCCATCTTTCTCTTTGGAATGAGCCTCTGCATATAATCCCTGCCCTGCATAAGCTGGACGAGAGCTACGAAATGGAGGGCAATTACGTGCTGATGAAGTCCGGAAGCAAGATGCACGAGGTCAAGGAGCAGCTTAAGATAAACGGCAGAGAGGCCCAGATGGTGGAAAACTGTGGGATGGAAAACGAGAGGATATACCGGAGCCTGGAGGAGATACCCGACGACGCGGGCTATTTTTCGCTTATAATCTCAAAAGAGGGGCAATCAAAAGAATAAATACAGGATGCTTAGATGCTGGAAATCAGGGGACTTACAAAAAAATTCGGGGAGCTTACCGCAGTAAATGACATTTCCTTTACCGTGAAGGACGGGAAATTTTTCGGCCTTTTAGGGCCCAACGGGGCTGGCAAGAGCACTACGATAGATATGATATCCACTGTCCTTTTGCCTACTGCGGGAGAGGTTCTCTTAGACGGTGTTAAGCTCGACAGGCGCTCCGACAAAAGGAAGAGGTCCATAAGCGTCGTGACCCAGGAATATTCGATGCGACAGGATATGAACGTGGAGGAGGTCTTAGAGTACCAGGGGCGTCTTTACATGCTCCCGGCTGAGGTCATTAAGGAGAGGCGGGAGAGGCTCCTTTCCTTTGCGGGCCTTATTGAGCACAGGTGGAAGAGGGTGAGGCATTTATCCGGAGGGATGAAGAGGCGGCTTATGATAATCCGGGCGCTCTTAACTGAGCCGGAGCTCCTGCTCTTAGACGAGCCCACTGCGGGCATGGATGCCATCTCGAGGCGCCATACCTGGGGGCTTTTAAAGGAGCTGAACAAAAAGGGCTTGAGCGTGATACTCACTACCCACTATCTCGAGGAGGCCGAGAGCTTATGCGACAGGGTCGCCCTTATCAATAAGGGACGGATTGCGGCGTTAAATTCCCCCGGAGCACTGATTAAGGAGCTGGGGGAGTTTGCGGTTGACATAACTTTAAATGAAAAACAGGTGACGCGGTATTTCAAGGAAAGAGAGGCGGCCATCGCCTTTTTATCGGAGAGTGGAGAGGGCGGAAACGGAACCTTCAGGAATACGGGGCTCGAGGATGTTTTTTTGGAGACGGTGGGGGACAGATGGGTATAGTCACGGTCCTTTGGGAAAAATGGCTGGAATTTAAAAGGGATTTTTTGAAGATCACCCTTTCGGTGGTCATAGCGCCCGTCATGTACCTTATCGTTTTCGGAATAGGGATAAAGGCCGATATAGACGGCAGGCCCTATCTACAATATCTCATTCCCGGAATGGCTGCCATGGCTACGATGACCGGGAGCTTCGGGGCGGTGGCGCAGAATATGAGCGTGCAGCGGCTCTATGAGAGGGCGCTCGACCAGGTCATGATCTCCCCGACTCCGCTGTGGCAGTTCCTCTTCGGGCAGATAATCGGAGGGGGCTTAAGGGGGCTCTATGCCGGCTCAGTCATTATCCTCATAACCCTGCCCTTTCAGTCGGGGCTTAGGTTTACACCCCTTTCCTTTTTCATAATGCTTCTTAACGGGATGGTCTTTTCCACCCTGGTCCTGGTGCTGTCCTTTTTCGCAAAGAGCTACTCCGATGCCCCGAGGTACAATTCTTACATAATCGTACCGATGTCGTTTCTTTGCAACACCTTCTTTTCAGTGGATGCGCTCCCGGCAGGATTCAGGCAGCTCATAGGGATACTGCCCCTTTCCCAGGCCTCGGGAATGATGCGCTCAATAGCCTTTAATTCACCCTTCCCGCCCTCCGGGATTCCAATCCTAATAGCCTATCTTGCCCTCTTCTCAGCGATCTCATGCGTCTATATTTATAAAAAGAAAAACAGGTAGGGGACACAGAGGTTGATTTGATGCGCTCATCGATTATACTATGAAATTAAAAATAGTGCAGCGGAGTATAGGTTTTATGCGATGTGCTTGATAAGAGCATTGCAGAGATTGAAGCAGGAGAAGCAAAGAATGACAAAGGAATTAATAAATAGAGCTGTATCAAGATATGTGGAAGAAGCAAGAAATACATATGGAACCAAATTGTACCAGGTAATCCTGTTTGGGTCTTGCGCCAGAGGAGATTATGATGATGAGAGTGATGTGGATATCATGATCCTCCTTGATGTACCGCGGGAAGATATACCTAAAGAAAGGGATAAGACTGCCAAAATATCATCGAAACTGGATATAGAGTTTGATTATGATGTTCTCTTTGCGCCGGTAGTAGAGAGCAAGGATGTGTTTATGAAGTATCAGAATGCAATGCCATTTTTCAGTAATGTTATGAAGGAGGGGAAGACTTATGTCTGAAGATGAATTCAGAGCATATATTGATTTGTGTTTTTATCGTATTGAAAAAGCAGCGGAAGATCTTAAAACCGCTAAGAATAACTACGACAGTAAAGACTACAGAGCGGCAAATAACAGAGCATACTATTCTATATTTCATTCCCTACGGGCTGTTCTTGCACTTGATCACTTTGACAGTAAGAAGCATAGCGGTATTATCGCTGAATTTCGTCGGAAATATATGAAGAACCGGATATACCCTGTGGAGATGTCTGAAATGATTGACTCGGCCTTTGAAATCAGGAATGCATCTGATTATAACGATATGTTCATTGCCAACAAGAACGAGACAAAGACTCAGATTGAAAATGCGGAATATGTCCTAAAAGAGGTAGAAAAATATATTGGTCTTCCCATAAGTGCTTATAAGGATTTGCTTGAGAAAGAAGGTGAAGAAAAAGATTCAGAGGTGTTAAGCCAGATGCTGGAGTCCTTTTTCAGCGCAGATAAACTATTGACTATATATGATTGTGAGAGATCTGAAAGGGAATTGACGAAGTTCAAAATGG
>JAFTEI010000161.1 GCA_017453965.1 Lachnospiraceae bacterium | reverse complement strand
CCAGGTGTTTCAATTTCGCGAGCTTCACCGACTCGTTTATCGCAGCGTGCGGGGGGACGGCATCCATAAAATACAGCTGATACATTCCCTGCCTTAGGATAGAGCGGACCACGGGCTTTAATTTATTCACTTTGACCCTGGAGCTTTTGCTGATCAGATGATCGAGAAGTATGGCGTTTTCTATCACGCCTTCGGTGAGCCTCTTTATAAAGCTCCTGCTTTCCCTGCCGAGATATGCATGGTTCTCAAGGACCTCCGTCAAAAGTGCGTCGGAATTTATACCCTCCTTTTCCAACTTTAACAGGACCTCCAGAGAAAGATATCTCAGGTTTTCCCGGAGCTTTTTGCCGCCGTCCTGGTCAGTCACGACGGTTTCTTCCTCCTCCGAAGAGTATGACAAGCCTTAGAAGCGAAAGGATCGAAGCAGCCGCTGAGGCCACATAGGTCAGGGCAGCCGCTGTCAGGACCTTCTTTGCCCCGTAATACTCCTCCTCCGCGAGCAGATCATTTTCCTTTATGGCCTTAAGAGCCCTTCTGGAGGCATCGAATTCCACCGGAAGAGTGACCAGCTGAAAGAGGACTGAGAGCCCAAAGCACCAGATTCCCAGTGTCACCAGCCTGTCGCCGAAGGCTCCGCTGGAAAAGAGCATTCCGATAAGGATTATCGGGATGCCGATCCTGGAACCTATATTTGCCGCGGGTACAAGCGCCGAACGTATGGCAAGTGGAAAATAATTTTCGCTGTGCTGCATGGCGTGACCGCACTCATGGGCCGCCACACTGACAGCCGCAACGGATGCGCGGCCATATATAGGCTCAGAAAGATTTACCGACTGCTGCCTGGGGTTATAGTTATCTGTAAGGGAACCTCCCACCCTGTTGATGGAGATCCCGAATATGGACGCCCTCCTCAAAAGGATATCCGCGGTCTGTGCTCCGGTGATTCCCTTTACACAGCGCACATTGGAGTACCTGCTGAAAACCGAATTGATATGGGCACTGGCTCCTATGGAAAGGACAGCGCCAATTATGACCAGGACGTAGGTCCAGTCAAAGTAGTACATTGGATAACCGAAACCGTAAAACATCAGCCCAACTCATCTCCTTCCTTAACCTTAAAGCCCAGCAGAAAGTCGTGGACGCTCATCCTCTTCTTGCCCTCGAGCTGTACCTCCGTCAAGACGAGCTCACCGTCAGCGCACTGCACTGAGATCTCGCTGTCGCTGACCTTCGTCACCGTTCCGGCCTTTCCGAAAAATCCCTCTCTGCCGACCCTGCTCTTCCATAGCTTGAGCATTTTCCCGCCGATATAAGTAAAGGCGCTGGGCCAGGGATTTAGAGCCCGCACCAGCCTTTCGCACCGTATGGCCTTATCCTCCGCAAACTTAAGCCTTCCGAATTCCTTTTTTATAATGCCTGCATAGGAAGCCCCCTCCTCATCCTGGGGGACGGGCTTAAGACTGCCTTCCTCCGCCTCCCTCAGGGCTCTGACCGCCGCCTTTGCTCCAAGGGCACTTAAACGTTCAAAGAGGCTTCCCCCGGTCTCCTGATCGGAAATACTGATCTCCTCCTGAAAGAGGATATCCCCGGTATCCAGCCCCTCGTTCATCTGCATTACAGTAACGCCAGTTATTTCTTCTCCCTCGATTATTGCCTGCTGTATAGGAGACGCCCCTCTGAACTTCGGCAAAAGGGAGGCATGTATATTTATGCATCCATGCTCAGGTATCTCCAGGAGGTCCTTCGGAAGTATCTGTCCGAAGGCGGCAACTACTATTATGTCCGGCTTCAACTCCCTTATTTTCTCCACGGCCCCGGCCTCGCGTATCCTTTCAGGCTGGAAGACCGGAAGCGAATGCTTTATAGCCGCTTCCTTCACATCCGACATCGCTATGCTCTTGCCCCT
>JAFTEI010000160.1 GCA_017453965.1 Lachnospiraceae bacterium | reverse complement strand
ACTGCTCTCTGGAATCCTTGTACTTATGAACCGCACGCAGGATCGTAACAACTTCCTTCTTAGTAGGAAGGGGTACGGGTCCGCTGACCTCTGAACCGCTCTTTCTTACGGTCTCGATGATCTTCTTAGCAGAAGCATCGATAAGCTGGTGGTCATAAGCTTTTAAAGTAATTCTCATAATCTGCATTGCCATAAAAAAAGTCGCCTCCTTTTCGCACTTTTGATCAAGTACGACAAGCGGTGACTGTACACGCTTCCGGGTGTGTCCTGTTGTGTCAGAAATACTATTTCCCGGTGTTTCTATCCATGATAGACTTTAGTACAGTGACTTGTCGCCAGTTTCTTGAACGTTGACATTCGCTCCACGGAACTACCTGCGCTATGCGCAGCAACCTCACGCTTCACAGCTATCAATGTCACAGCAAGTGGTATTATACATACATTTATTTACAAATGCAAGAACTTTTTAAAAATTTCCACGCACCGGCAAAAACCGAGGGAATTTTGAATTGAAAATACACTCTTCTTGTGCTATATTCATTCTTGCTCATAATCGAGTAGGGGACGCTTTTTCCCCTGCTCGCACGCGGGACGGCGTTTGGCCGCAAGGCCAATATTTTCCTATCGCTGCCCCTGCGATACAAAAACGACATTGTTTTACATATTATATTAGAAAGAGTGCAAATGGAAACGATTTCTTCAATGAAAGCAAGAAACTTAAGGCGGCGACGCCGTGCGAAGCTCATGCGTGGCATCTTTATCGGAGCTATTGCCGCCGTTATCGTACTGCTTCTGGTGCTGGGCGTTACTGCCGTAGTCCGTCTGATAGGCCGTGCAAATGCCACGGAGGTGACTGAGGTCCCTGTCGAAATAATAATCGACGGAGAGAATCTCAGCGGCATGGAATCCCAGAAGGCCATCGAAAAACTGGAAGCCAAATACCCCTGGAGCATGCAGGTCACCTACAAAGACAAGACCTTCCCTCTGGAGAACCAGCTCGTAGATCACTTTGACGAAATTGTGCACCAGGCATACAGCGAGGCCGAAACCGCAAGGCTTGAAGCCATGCAGGAAAAGAGTCTTTGGGAAAAGCTTTTCCCCAAGGATGAGGAGGAGGTCGTCGAACCCATCGTATTAAAATATGATGTTACCTTTCCCGACGTTTCGGCATATGCGGCACAGGTCTCCGCCCAGCTTGCCTCCGAGTGGGGTTCTCCTGCCCAGGACTGTGCTCTTACCGGCTATAATTCCGAAACAGGCGAATTTACCTTTTCAAACTCCGAAAGCGGGATCTCCATCGATACGGATAAGCTTACCCAGGATATAGTCAGTGCCGCCAATGCGAAGGATTTCGGGGCAAGCATTCCGGCAGCTGAGGTCACAGTGAATTCAGATATATCTCCTGCGGACTTTAAGATAATGGCCACATATACGACGCACACCACCAATAACGCCAACAGAAATATCAATGTCAGGCTTGCTGCGGAGGCGATCAACGGAACCATTGTCGCCCCCGGAGATCAGTTTTCATACAACACTGTCGTAGGGGAGCGTACTGAAGAAAAGGGATATAAAAAGGCCCCCGCCTATTCGGACGGGCAGGTGGTCCAGGAGCCCGGAGGCGGTGTCTGCCAGATCTCCAGCACCCTTTATAATGCGGTGATAGGTGCCGGCCTGAGGACCGATGAGCGCGTCGGCCATACCTTTGAGCCCAGCTATGTCACTCCCGGCCAGGATGCCACGGTAAGCTATATGGAGCCTGATTTTAAGTTTACCAATACGAGCACTGCCTCTATTGGAATCCTTGCCCGTTATTCAGACCGGGTGGCTACGGTTGATATTTTCGGTATCCCCGTTCTTGAGGAAGGGGTAACCAGACACCTTGAATCCGAAAAGGTCAGCGAAGCCGAAGCTCCCACCGTCGTCTATACCGAGGATCCCATGGTACCCTATGGGACACAGGTAGTCGACAGTAAGGGAACCACCGGAAGCGCATGGAAAACCTACATTGTGACAGAAAAGGACGGAAAAGAGATCGATCGTGAATATCTTCATCAGACTCATTACAGAGGTCATGAAAGTAAGATAAGGATCAATACCACCTTCCCCCTTAATACCGGTCTGCCGATAACCGATCCCGCTGCAGCTGCGGCGGCAGCGGCAGCAGCTGCAGCCCAGTCAGCCCAGTCCGGGGCGACAGACGCGGCAGCACAGCAGCAGTAAGAATGCCTTATCCGCAATAAATAACTTGCAATATTGCAATAAAAAACTACCTGGATTTTTATGAGAATTCAACCCTGCCGGAAGCTCCGCAGGGAAGTATAAGACCCGTGTTCATGACCGGCAGCCCTATCTCGTCGGAAACAATGCGGGTCTTTTTTTCTTTCCCCAGGACTAAATTCAGCATATAGGTCAGGACCGAGGCCTGCAGGCCCGTCGTATAGGAATTTAGAAGTAAAAATAAGGGCTTATCCGACAAAAGCTTCGAGGTAAGCTCCAAAAACGGATAGATGGCCTCCTCCAGCTTCCATATTTCCCCCTTGGGGCCTCTTCCGTAGGAGGGTGGGTCCATGATGATAGCATCGTAGGTATTTCCCCGCCTTATCTCCCTTTCGGCAAATTTCTTGCAGTCGTCCACTATCCAGCGGAAAAGGGTCTCGTCCAGGCCCGAGGCCTTCGCGTTTTCCTTGGCCCAGCCCACTATGCCCTTGGAGGCGTCCACATGTGTAACATGGGCCCCGGCCGCCACGCAGGCCAGGGTCGCTCCTCCTGTATAGGCAAAGAGATTTAGCACACGTACTTTTTTATTCGAGGACCTTATTTTGTCCTGCATCCACTTCCAGTTGACAGCCTGCTCGGGAAACAGGCCGGTATGCTTAAAGGAGAAGGGCTTGAGCTTAAAGGTGAGGTCCTCATATTTTATGCTCCACTCCTCGGGCAGATTCTTTATCTCCCAGTCTCCGCCCCCCTTGGAGCTCCTGTGATATTTCCCATCGGGACGTTTCCAGCGTGCGTCCTCTCTGCTTCCCTTCCATATTACCTGCGGATCGGGGCGCACGAGCACATACTTCCCCCACTGCTCCAGCCTCTCTCCGTCGGAAGCGTCGATCAATCTGTAATCCTCCCAGTTTTGCGCTGACCACATAATAAATCACCTCGTTGCCTGACTGCCTTTTCAGCAGATCCTCGGCAGTCCCTCGCCATACATCTGCTTTATGATCCTTCTTCCGCCGATGGCTGTCTTAAGTATCACCTCCGCAGCCTCGTCCTTCCCGCATACCCGTCCGATAACGGCCGCCCTCTCACCATATCTGCACTTTTGGATAATATGCAGTGCCTCCTGCGCATCCTCTCCCCCGACGGAGATGACCGCCTTTCCCTCATTTCCCATATATATGGGGTCGAGGCCCAGTATCCCTGCGAAGCTCCTTACGGCAGCCGAGACGGGCAGCTTGTCCTCCTCCAGCTCTATCCTCACTCCCGAGGCGCCGGCAAACTCATTTAAAACTGTCCCCAGGCCGCCCCTGGTAACGTCCCTCATGGCGTGTACCCTGCAGCCGCTCTTCATCAGGGCACCTATCATTTCCGTCAGCGGTGCGGCGTCGCTTACTATATCGTTTTCAATACCCATACGGCTGCCGAGAATAGCCGCGTGGTGGTCCCCGAGATTTCCCGTGAGGATTATGCTGTCTCCCTCACAGAGCCCTGCGGGGGAAACCTGAACTCCCTCCGGCACAAAGCCGACTCCGGCGGTGTTTATTATCAGGCCTCCGCTGCCCTCGACCACCTTTGTATCGCCGGTTATTATCTTAACTCCCGCCTCTTCGGCCGTTTTCTGCATGGAGCTTACGAGTCTCTCCAGCAGCGCAATATCCAGTCCCTCCTCCAGAATAAAGCCTGCTGTCAGATACTTCGGAACAGAGCCGCTCATCAAAAGATCGTTGACCGTCCCGCAGACAGCAAGGGAGCCTATATTCCCGCCGGGAAATTCCAGGGGCTTCACCACAAAGCTGTCAGTGGTGACGGCGATTCGGGCCGAGCCCGGAACTACGGCTGAATCCTCCATTCTGTTCAGTATCTCGTTGTTAAAATACCTGGCAAAAATATCTCCTATGAGCTTCCCGGTGGTCAGTCCCCCGGAACCGTGAGCCATGGTAATCTTTTCATTCAAAGAACTATCTCCCATTTTAATCACCCGTTAAATGCATAAATCAAGACTCGCTCGCGAGTCTTGCGCGCCGGGTTCGGGTTGGCGATAGCCAACATCTTCCTATTCGAACCCATGCGCATCCTCGCGGAGCGTTTAACTCAGTCGGAGAAAGCTATGCCTCTCTTAGAGGTGAAGTTTTTCTCCGACTGAGTTAAAGCACGCTCCTTCCTGGGATACCATGCAGGCCCCCTTTGGCGAGAGCGGCGTACAGGCAGTGCCAAACAGGGGACAATCGCTGCTCTTTTCCTTCCCCGTCAGTATCCTTGCACAGTGGCAGCCCTTGTTCTCCCGGTCTTCATTCAGACCTGCGCTCCCTGCGTCAAAGGAGGAAAATTCCTCCCTCAGATAGAGCGCCGAGCCCGGTATCCTGCCCATGCCCCGCCAGCTGGCGTCTCCTCTTTCAAAGACCTCGCTTATTGCCCTTTGGGCCTCGATATTTCCCTCCCTGGTCACGACGTTGGTATAGACATTTTTTACCACGCCCCTGCCCTTCATTTTGATAAGGGCATAAAGCGCCGTCAGGATCTGGGGGCCGTCAAAGCCCGCCGCGACAAAGGGCAGCCCATATCTCTCCGCGATCCCTTCAAAGCTGCCGTATCCGGTTACCGCGCAGACGTGGCCGGGGGCCAGAAAACCGTCTATGACGCCGGAATTTTCACAGACCCATTCGACTACCGGCGGCATCGTCTTCAGCGAGGTCAGGAGTCTCAGATTGTTGATCCCTGCCTCTATGGCATTTTTTATGAGCACGGCATAGACCGGCGCAGTGGTCTCAAAGCCGACGGCGGCAAAGATATAGTCATGCCCTCCGTCCTCAGCCGCCAGCTTCAGCGTATCCAGGGGCGAATAGACCATTCTCACGTCTGCACCCAGAGCCTTTGCCTCATACAGGCTTTGAGATGAACCCGGAACCCGTATCAGGTCGCCGAAGGTCACTATTACATTTTTTTCATCGAGGGATAATTCGATCAGTCTGTCGATATATTCCGTGACTGTCACACAGACCGGACAGCCGGGACCTGAGATTAGATTTACGTTTTCGCCCAGCATGGAGCGTATCCCGTTTTTTTCAATGGCCGCGGTATGTGAACCGCAGACCTCCATGATAGTGACGGGGTCTCCGTCGTAATTTTTCAAAAAGGAAATTATATCAGGCATTATTCTATAAGTAGCTTTTGCATGTCACTATTCCGCGAGGGTTTTGCAAAGCAAAATCCCGCAAAATGTGCCGGTGGCACATTTTGAATGCCGTATAGATGCGCCAAGCGCATCTGGCATCGTAGTTTAGCAGCGATTTTGTGTTCGACGAAGTCGAATTTTCATCACAAAATCGCCAACTAAACGCCCACTTTTATCTATGGTGGTATCATGTGGCATGAGATGGGCGTTTAGTTAGCTGATTTCCTCCAGCTCCCTGAAAAGCGCCTCCATTTCATCAGCTTCGTTTTCGGAAAGCTTCTGTATGATACAGCCGGCATGGACCAGCACCCTGTCCCCCTCCTGTACCCTGACAAGCCCTGCCTCCGCGTTTACGCGGGAACCGTCAAAATCTACGAGGGCAGTGTGCCCGCCTATACTGATGACCTTTCCGGGAAGAGCTACACACATAGAATACTCCCCTTATTTCGCGTCATCCGGCTTCGCCCCGGCAGCAGCCTTAGCTTCCGCAGCCTTCTTGGCCTCCATGGCCGCCTTGGCGGCAGCGGCTTTTTCCGCGGCGATTCTGGCCTGCTCCGCAAGCCTCTCCTTCTGAGCGTCGGTAAGGTCGAACTTCTTTTCTATCTTCTCTACTCCGGGCTCCTGATACTTCGGGTCCATGGAAAGAGACTTCTTGGGGCAGTTATCTACACAGGCCCTGCACTGTATGCAGGAAAAAGGCCTGATGGCCCAGGTCTGTCCGGGCTTATCCACGGTGATGGCACCTGTAGGACATTTCATCTGACACAGTCCGCATAAAATACATACATCCATATCGTTGACCACATGACCTCTGGTCCTTTCCATAAAGGTCTTGGGTTCAAAAGGATATTTAGTTGTGACCGGCTTTGAAAAGAGGTTCTTCAAAACCTTGCCTGTGTAATTTAATGCTCCCATTTATAATGACTCCTTAAAATAAGTGATTGTCTTTTAGTAATTTTTAAGTT
>JAFTEI010000159.1 GCA_017453965.1 Lachnospiraceae bacterium | reverse complement strand
TTGAGGACGCCAATTCCTTAGGCACGACCAAGAGCGGAGAATTCGAGCACATTACCAATCTTCTTTCACAGGTAATGCCGGTATTGAAGAATTAAAGCAAAAAAATATAGATGCGATGAACAGGCTGTTGCTTACGATGCAGCAGCCTTTTTTATCGCAGGGGCGGCGAAAGGAAATTATTGGCCTTGCGGCCAAACGCCGCCCCGCGGGCGAGTAGGGGAAAAAGGCGTCCCCTGCTCGATTATGCGATTCCGGCGACCACCTTTCCCCGATAATGGCCGATGTTTCAGGAAAGGGTGTTCCTGCGGCTCTGTTTATGGTAATATCAAAGACGATAAGAATGTCATAAGACTATGGATGAAAAGAGGATGTGCATATAATGTCTGAATCAAAGCTGGAGAATGGGACAAGTAAAAAAGCTGATTCCGCCCGCGAAGCGGGGAAAGCTGCCGCAGAGGTGGACGTTTCTGGGTTTGAGGATTTTTTCAGTCAGAACCGCGTCATAGTAAACAGATATCTGAATATAGCTCTCATATGCTTCGCCGCGGCAGGACCGGCTATAGCCGTAGGCGTATTTTTTAAGCTCTTTCAGGGGATAAGCTATTTTACCTGTTTTGCCATAACCGCCACTATGCTCGTGGTAGCCATCATTCACTTCCTGCTGCGCAAGCGCTTTCCAGCTTCGAAAGTAACGGGGCAGTTCGCCCTTCTTACTTTAAACCTCCTGCTGGTCTTCATGGCCTATCATGGAGTTTCGATATACCTTACCTGGTTTCTTGTACCGCTTTTAAGCCTGCTTTATTGTAACAGGACGGTGTACCTCACCGCAGTTGTCTTTAATTATATAATGTCGGGCGTGGCGACTTATCTGATCTCTCCGGCTTATGCCGATGTAATGGCGAATGTCGATACGCCCTTACAGTATTTTCTGGACCGCTTCGGGGGCTTTACGGTTGAGACGGTCATCATGCTTATCGCGGGCTACGCCCTGGGACACAATTCCTTAAGACATTTCCAGGAGCTTATAAGCAAGCACGGAGAGGTCAGGGCTCATGAGAAGAAGATGGAGGAGAGGATGGCTGTCCTCGATTCCATGGCGGAGATATATGACAATGTAAATCTCATAAACTTTATCGACAGCACGGAGATGTCCCTCCGGGAGGAGGAGCCGGTGGCGAGGAAGATAGATATGGAAAACTTCTCCCACACCCGGATGAACCGGAGGCTCAAGGACTTTATAATGCCGGACCAGTTGGAGAATTTCTTGACATTTACGAATATCAAGACCGTGAGGGCCAGGCTGGCGCAGAAAAAGATAATCTCCGCGGAGTTTATAGACATCGTCCATGGGTGGTTCAGGGCCTCTTATATCACAGTGGATTCCACCCTGGACGGAATACCGAATATCGTTATCTATACCACCCGGAATGTCGACGAGGAGAAGCGGCGTGAGGAGCATCTTATAAGGATATCCATGACCGACGAGATGACCAGGCTCTTTAACCGCAGGTGCTATGACGAGGATATTCAGCTTTTCAGGGAAAAGGGGATGGACGAGAATTTTGTGCTCCTGTCCGTGGATGTAAACGGCCTGAAGGCCGCCAATGATACCAAGGGTCATGCGGCCGGAGACGAGCTCATTAAGGGTGCGGCGGACTGCCTTGCCTCCTCCGTCGGAAGCCGTGGCAAGTCCTACCGGACGGGAGGAGATGAGTTCCTTGCGATAGTCCATACGGATAAGCCTGAGGAAATAATTGAGGAAATTCATAGGAAGTCCCTGGAGTGGCACGGGATGTATCTCGATGAGATCTCCATGTCGGTGGGCTATGCTGCCCTAAAGGATCATCGGGGAGCGGGCATAGACGAGCTCGAGAAGGCGGCTGACGAGAGCATGTACGCCGAGAAGCAAAAGTACTACGCCGAACACGGGAAAAGGTAGGCTCGTTAAATATAGTTAAGGGAGACGGGGAACGAAGATAGAGCGCGAATGGATTCGTATCTGACACTATGACGACCAGGTTTTCAGAGACATTAAAAAAATTGAGGGCTGAAAGAGGTATCTCACAGATACAGCTTGCGGAGCAATTATTTGTTGACCGCTCCACGATCAGCCGCTGGGAAAGCGGCAGCCGCCTTCCTGATAACATGATGATCGCCAGGATCTCGAAATTATTGGACGCGGACATCAATATTCTGTTAAATGCCGCGGCTGAGAGCGACGAATTTCCTAATGTTATCATGGTGGATGATACTAAGATCATTCTTAAGGGAGGTATCCCCGTGTTGGAGGCGGTTATGCCGAATGCTGTGATCGCCGGCTTTACCCTTCCTTCTGAGGCCGTTGAATACGCGAAAGCAAACCGGGTCGCTCTGGCTTTCCTGGATATAGAGCTGGGAAAGACGAATGGACTGGAGCTGTGCCGCACCCTGCTCGAGATCAATCCCCGGACCAATGTGGTGTTTCTGACCTCTTATATCGGATATGCCTTTGATGCATGGAGCACCGGAGCATGCGGCTTTATGAAAAAGCCACTGACTTTTGAAGGGGTAAAGGAACAGCTGAAAAAACTTCGTTATCCGATCTGGACAGGAGATATAGGTAAATGAGCGACCAGACGAGCTTTGCTTACGGGTTATATTATGGTTCCGCGCTCCTGCTCATGGGCGTGGGACTATGCTTTGCTGTCGTCATGCCCGGTGTTGACAGATGGAGTAAACGTTTTTTTGCAGTTTTCTTCAGCCTTCTTTTTTTAGTCTGCTGCCTTTCTTTATCGGAAATGCTTTTCTATGGGGTTCCGGGAATGGACCGGCTGTCGGTTATCGCAAATTTTGGGATGTCCCTGTTTTCCGTAATTCCATTGCCCATGATGACTCTTTTTATGCTCCACTGCAGTGGAGAGTCCTGGCAGAAGAGCGCATTGTTCCATATGGTTCTTACACAGTTCGTCATATACACTATTCTGTTGATAATTAACCAATTTACGTCTGCCTTTTTTTATGTGACTCCGGATAACCTTTTCCACTTTGGAGCATGGTATCCGCTTCTTATAGTCCCGACATTTGTAATCGAAGTGCTCAACCTGGCAGGTCTTGTCCGAAGAAGAAGGATGCTTACGAAAAAGCAGTTTGCCGCTATATTGATCTCACTGCTGCCGCTGACTGTTGCACTGGCAGTTCATATATTCGTTGCTTCCTTCCCCTTTATCGTAACCGGTATTGCAATATCAGCATTATCAATGTACGGCATCGTGCTGTCTGACGAGATCGAGCGGCAGCAGCGCCAGCAGCAGGAAATCGCAAGGCAGAGTGCCGGCATAATGGCGCTTAAGATGAGGCCGCATTTCATTCATAACACTCTGATGAGCATCTATTACTTATGTCAGCAGGATCCTGCGGAGGCGCAGAGGGTCACGCTGGATTTTAACAAC
>JAFTEI010000158.1 GCA_017453965.1 Lachnospiraceae bacterium | reverse complement strand
TGCGATTAGGCTTGGGCGAGCACCTGTCTGAGCGCAGTTTCGAAGACCGTAGGTCGCGCGAAACAAGCGAGTTGCGCAGAACAAGCCGTGTTTATGAGCAGGTGCTATGAGCCTAGAACTGGCTGAGCCTTTTATATTTTGCACCCTTGCGGCACCCCTTTTTCATTCAATCATCGTACTGGTCGACCTTTATCTCGCCGGGCAGGGTGTCTATGAGGATCTCGCCGTTGCGCGTAAGGTAGGTCTCGACCTCGAAGGCCTTGAGGATATCCAGCACCTCCTTATCCTCCGGCTCCTCCTTAGAGGAGGTGATTATGGCATACTGGGGAGTGACCTTCTTTATAAACTGCTCCGTCAGCTTTTCCGCCCTTCCGTGATGGGGCACCTTTAAGATGTCGCAGGTTAAGTCGTAGTCCGAGGCTATGAGCTCCGGCAGCCTTTCATTTTCGACGTCTCCCGCGAAGAGGACGGAGTTGTCCGCGTTGGTGACCTTCACCACGAGGGAGGAATTGTTGCTCTCATTGTCCTCGTCCCCGTAGCTTTCCTTCAACGGAGGGAAGATCTCATATTTTGTCCCGTCTACTTCGAAGGAGGTATATTCCCGCACCACTATCGGAGTCTTGTTGTTGAGCTCCATAGCTTCCTCAAATTCCTTTACCTGCTTGGAATCCTTGGTGCCGTGAGTCGTATATATCTTTTCCACATCCGAGCCGTTTATGACCTCGTCGGCTCCACCCACGTGGTCCTTGTCAAAGTGGGTCACGATGAGGGCACTGATATGTTCTATCCCCTGCTCCTCCAGCACGTCCAGGATATCGTCCCCGTCCTTGGCCTTGCCGCAGTCTATGACAACGGCATTACTGGTCCCGACAAACATTACAAAGGCATCGGCCTTTCCCTCATTTAAGCAGTAGACGGTCAAATGCTTCTTATAGTCCTCCTCCGAATGAGCCACTCCGCTGCTGGGCTTGCGGTGGGCATGGGGATTTTTCCAGGTTATGTCCGTAACAGTGCCCAGGGGGGCTTTGGAGGAGGCGGCCGCCCTGTTTGCACTTTCCGTACTGTTTTCAGAGGGGCTCTCCGCGGCAGTCCCGGCCGGTGCGTTCTCCGAGGTGGTGTTTCCAGAGGCGGCGGAGGTGCTGCTGACGCTTGCACTGGCACTGCTGACGCTTGCACTGGCACTGCTGACGCTTGCACTGGCACTGCTGTCAGAGCTGAAGCTCACCTTGTTGCCAACACTTTCAGTGCAGCCGGAGATCAGGGAGGCGGTGAGGCCCAAACACAATATTGCTGATAAGATTTTTTTCTTCATTTTACAAAAACGCCTTTCTATAACTGTAAAGTTTTGTCAAAGTTGTAAAATAAGCTTTGCCATGTTACCATATTATACGTGTAAAATCACCTGTAGGTTCATAAAAAAAGGATAAAATTTTGGTGTATAATTCAGATAAAGCTCATTTAAAAAAGGAGAAGCTTAAGGAGATTCTGAGGGGCTACGGCAGCCTGGCTATTGCCTTTTCAGGGGGAGTGGATTCGACCTTTCTTTTAAAGATGGCCCACGACGTACTGGGAGACAATTGCGCAGCCGTTACCGGCAGGTCGGAGTCCTTTCCCGAGAGGGAGTATAAGGAGAGCATGGATTTCTGCAGGGCCGAAGGGATAAGGCAGATAGCCTTCAATTCCGAAGAGATAGATACTCCCGGCTATGCCGAAAACCCCGTAAACCGCTGTTATATCTGCAAGCATGCCCTCTTTTCCTCGCTTTTAAAGCTGGCGGAGGAGAACGGGCTTAAATATGTCGCCGAGGGCTCCAATACCGACGACAACGGGGATTTCCGTCCGGGGCTTAAGGCGATCGCGGAGCTCGGGATAAAGAGCCCCCTGAGGGAGGCGGGCCTTACGAAGGAGGAGATAAGGCTCCTTTCAAAGGAAATGGAACTGCCCACCTGGGATAAGCCCTCCTATGCCTGCCTTGCCAGCCGCTTCGTATACGGAGAGACGATCACAAGGGAGAAGCTTTCCATGGTCGACAGGGCCGAGGAGCTGCTGCTTAAGATGGGCTTCAGGCAGGTAAGGGTCAGGATACACGACAGGATAGCCAGGATAGAGGTGGAGCAAAAGGACTTTGAGCGCTTTGCCGACCCGGCTGTCAGAGACAGGATATATACAGAGCTAAAGGGCTTCGGCTTCAGCTATGTGGCGCTCGACCTCAGGGGCTACAGGACCGGAAGCATGAACGAGACCTTAAGCGAGCAACAGAAGCGGAGTAGCTATGAGCCATAAGTTATTGATATTACTGGGGATAAAATCCCTTTTAAATAGAGGGGGAAGAATATGCAGCTCAGGGAACTACTTGAAAAATATAAGGCAGGGGAAATAGGTGCGGATGAGGCCGAGGAGGGTATCAGGGCTTTAAACGTGGCGGATATGGGCTACGCAGTCCTCGATACTGACAGGAAGGGCCGCACGGGCTTTGCCGAGGTGGTCTACTGTGAGGGAAAGGAGACGGAATTTCTCACAGGTATCTTTAAAAGGCTTTTGGAGGAACAGGGGGAGGTCATGGGTACCCGGGCCTCTGCCTCGCAGTTCGAAGTCCTTAAAGACAATATAGACGGCCTGCACTACGACCCCGTATCGAGGATAGTGAGGAAGGACGCGCCGGGCAAGACTTTGACGGGAAATGTGGCCGTGGTCAGCGCCGGTACCGCCGATATCTCTGTGGCGGAGGAGGCGGCCCAGACCGCGGAATTTTTCGGCTCCAAGGTGTTTCGCTACTATGACCTCGGAGTCAGCGGGATACACCGTATCCTGTCCCGGCAGAAGGAGATAGCCGATGCAAACTGCGTCATCGTCGTAGCGGGAATGGAGGGAGCGCTGGCCAGCGTCCTCGGAGGGCTCGTCAGGAATCCGATAATTGCTGTGCCCACCTCCGTGGGATATGGCGCAAACCTGGGGGGAGTCTCGGCTATGCTCACGATGATAAATTCCTGCGCGAATGGAATAGCGGTGGTGAATATCGACGGGGGTTACAGGGCGGGGTATATCGCCACTCAGATAAATAGACTTGCCTGCTCGTCTTTTGCTCCGAATAACGGCGTTGAAAAATCAGTCACATAGGACCCGCTATGCTCCTGATTTTTCGACGCCGCTCTCGAAGCAAAATACTTCGCAGGCAAGATGATCTTTTAATATAAGGAGGAATTATGAGCAAAGCGATTTATTTTGAATGCAGCTCCGGGATCAGTGGAGATATGACTGTGGCCGCTCTGTTGGACCTGGGGGCGGATGCGGATAAGTTGAATGAGGTGTTGAAGACAGTTCCGGTGACCGGGTTTAAGACTGAGGTGACCCGGGTGAAGAAATCCGGGATAGACTGCTGCGATTTCAACGTCATCCTGGATGCAGAGCACGAGAACCACGATCACGACATGGAATACCTGTATGGTCACAGGCACGGCCATCACCACGACCACGATCATGAGCATGAGCACGGCCACCATGAACATCACCATGAGCACGATTATGAGCATCATCACCACGATGAGGACTACGGCCATGAACACCACCATGACCATCATCACGGCCACGAACATCATCATGATCATGAACACCACCACGGTCATCATCACGAGCACCGTGGGATGAAGGAGATACTGGAGATCCTTGAAAAGACTCAGATGAGCGAGGGAGCCCGCTCCCTGGCTATAAGAATATTTGAGATAATCGCCGCGGCGGAGTCAAAGGCCCACGGCTGTCCGGTGGAGGAGGTGCATTTTCACGAGGTGGGAGCGGTCGATTCAATCGTGGATGTGATCTCCATTGCCGTCTGCTTCGACGATCTCGGCATTTCCGAAGCGATAATACCGGAGCTTTACGAGGGCAGGGGGTCGGTCCGCTGCCAGCACGGGGTCCTGCCTGTGCCCGTACCTGCGGTTTTAAATATAGCCGAGGCTAACGGCTTAAGGCTTCATATCATGAACACGGAGGGAGAATTTGTCACTCCCACCGGGGCGGCCTTTGCGGCGGCGGTGGGGAAGAGGGACCTGCCGGAAAGCTTCAGTGTCATAAGGACGGGGCTTGGAGCCGGCAAGCGTGAAACTGAGCTGTCCGGGATCTTAAGGGCGATGCTGATAGAATATTAGCGCCGGCTGCTTTTGTACCTGCCGGGCCCTGAGGTCCAATATATTGTAGTGAAATGCGGGGGGGGTAGTACCATATCTGGTGGCCTGTATAGGGAATAGTTTTGACAGAAAAATTATTTTTGACTATAATTGATTATAATATTCTTATAAACAAGGAGAGGTTACTATGAAGAAGGGATTATCTATCAAATTTCAGTTGCTGATGATGGCTCTTGTGCCGGTGCTTATTGTAGGCGTCGTGCTTACAGTCATGAGTGCCCTGTCCATTAAGAACGGAATGGAGGCCGAGGTGGAAGATGGCCTTATGGCCGTGGCGGAGCAGTACGAGGACATTCTGGAGGATGAGCCGGAGCGCGAGGAGGGCGACAACTCCCTGGAGGATGAGCTCAAAGCCGACACGGGTTATGATTTCACCCAGTTTAAGGGAGACACGAGGGCCCATACATCCGTCGTGAAGGCCGACGGGACCAGACCGATAGGCACCCAGGCGGCACCCGAGGTCATCTCCACCGTTATAAACGGAAGACAGAAGATGACCAGCCTTAATACTGATGTGGCGGGTACCAGATATGCGGTGGCCTATGTTCCTCTGGTGGGAGAGGACGGGAGCGTTGAAGGGATGGCTTTTGCGGGCAAGCCTTATTCCACGGTCTCAAAGGAGATAAGCGGCTCCATCATACGTATAGTTATCGTGGCTGTTGTCATCATCATCGCGGTGGTAGTCGTGGTGCTTATTCTGGCCAACAGGCTGGTTGCGGCAGTGGGCGCCGCAGCTGAGGTCATCGACCACCTTGCCAACGGAATGTTTGTAAAGACCGACAAGTTTACGAACAGGGGAGACGAGCTGGGAGATATGATAAGGGAGACCAATGCTCTCATAGATACCTTAAGCAATATAGTTTCAAACATCAAGACCCATGCCGCCGATATCAGCTCCTCCTCAGAGGAGCTGGCGGAGACGGCCAACCAGATCTCCATGACGGCGGACGGGGTATCCAACGCAGTCCAGGAGATCGCCACCGGAGCTACACAGCAGGCGGATGAGATACAGCACGCCACCGAGAACGTGGGAAATATCGGAGAGGCCATCATAAATGTGAGCGAGAATGTTGCAAACCTGCAGGAGATCAACTCTTCCATGGGTAAGAATTCCCAGAAGTCCTCCGAGGCCATCTCCAATCTGAAGACCAGCTCGGATGGAATGAGCAGCGCCATCACGGATATAGCAGAGCGTATAAACGCCACCAGCGCCGCGGTTGACAGGATCAATGCGAAGATCGAAAACATCAACAGCATAGCTTCACAGACTAACCTTCTGGCCCTCAATGCCTCAATAGAGGCGGCCCGTGCAGGGGAGGCCGGAAAGGGCTTTGCCGTTGTTGCAGAGGAGATAGGGTCTCTCGCTACGGAGTCGGCTACCACGGCAGATGAAATCAAGGACGAGATGAATACGCTGCTTAAAGAGTCACAGTCGGCCGTCAATTCCGCCAATGAGGTGCAGAAGGCCAATGACGGCCAGAGAGAGGTGCTCGAGCAGACCGTTGAGATCATCAATGAGCTTATCGCAAATATCGACCAGGCTGAGGAGGGCAGTAAGCAGATCGCTTCCAGTGCGGATGTCTGCGTAGAAGGCAAGAATGAGATAGTGGGAGCAATGGATTCGCTTTCGGCCATTTCAGAGGAAAATGCCGCTTCTACCCAGGAGACCAGCGCTTCGATGCAGGAGCTCAATGCAACGGTCAATACTCTTGCGGAGGCAGCGGACAGCCTGAACGATGTGGCTAAGCAGATGACGGAGGAGATCGCCTTCTTTAAGGATTAATAAAGGGTGTATAGATACTGTATTGTGTGTTAAAATAAAGGCGGTTCGGTTTTCCGGGCCGCCTTTAGAGTATTGAAGGAGCGGCGATAGGAAATTAAAAGGAGGGGACATATGACGGAGAACATCGAAGTTTTTACCCAGAACAGCATTAGGATAAACATCGGAAAGAAGCTGTATTTTGACCCTTTCCAGCATAAAAAGAGCTTTAATGACGCCGACTATATTTTTATCACCCACGACCATTACGACCACTTTTCGCCCGAGGATATAGCGAAGGTGGTAAAGGAGGATACGGTCTTTGTGGTTCCCGAAAAGCTGGAGAAGCCGGTAAAGGAGCTGCTGCCTCCCAAGGGGAGCATAGTAGTCATGAAGCCCGGCGATACCTGTGAAATGGAGGGCTTTTCGGTGGAGGCGGTTCCGGCCTACAATAACATCAAGCCCTTTCACAGCAAAAAGGCTGGCTGGATAGGTTTTATCATCATATATGACGGGACGCGCATCTATATTGCGGGGGATACGGATGCAAATAAGGATATCAGACAGGTGAGCTGCGATGTGGCGCTTGTCCCTATAGGTGGAACTTACACCATGAATGCGAAGGAGGCGGCCGAGTTCATAAACGAGATACACCCCAGGGTGGCTATACCTACGCATTACGGAAGTA
>JAFTEI010000157.1 GCA_017453965.1 Lachnospiraceae bacterium | reverse complement strand
CCTTAAGCTGTGCCTGGGCGTATTTATAATCCATCTTGAAGGTCGTGGTCACCTCGTCGAGGTACTCCTTATAACGGCAGATCCTTATGATCTCCGCACAGATCACCTTTATGAATTCATTGTTGTTTAAGATGATGCCCGTGCATATGCTGATATTAAGGCCGTAAAAGTTCTTCCGGATGGCGGCATCATTTTCAATAAGTGCGCTTAAGTACTCCAGCCTCCATTCCTCGAGACCATCCGCCTCCCTTGGCTCCATCAGGTTCTCGATCTCGGGATAGTCCTCTGGCTCTCTGGAAAGATCGACCATCAGGCTCTTATAATCCTCTAGGTCTCTCTTTACCCCCTTATACAGATTCTCGCATTCCGTTCTGATCTTCTCGTACCAGGAGTAGCAGTCTACCGCAGAGCGCACACTTGAAGAAGCGAGTACCGGAGCGATCTTCTGATTGAGCTTAATTACCTTGATCACATCATCGGCAATGGAAAAGTCGTATGCATAAACCGTGGCATCGCTGTCCGCCGTATAATCAAAGGAGTAGGTGTCCCCCGGGATCTCCGCGGCACCTATGATAGAGCCGGTCTTCAGTATCATGGCTCCGTCTGCGTTATGAATACTGATGCTTCCCTTCAGGACGATCTCCACTTCCTGAACCCTGTCCCCCGCTTTATGAAGAACATCATCTTTTTTCAGTTCCTTTATACCCAAGTTTTTCCCCCGGATCCTATTTTACTTTGATGCCCTGCTTCTAAGGATCTCCAATGCAGCTACCATTATAACGGCACCGGCCGCCAGCGAAATGATCCAGTTCTCCGTAAAGCCGGAAATAATGTAGCCTATGACACAGCAGATAAACGGCACTGCCGCATACTGCATCTGAGTGGACACATGATTCATATGATAACACTGCGCCCCGGCACTGGACATTATGGTGGTATCGGAGATAGGTGAAATATGGTCGCCGCATACCGCCCCCGCAAGGACAGCGGAAACGGATATTATCATCATATTAAGCGCATCCGCGCCGAAAATACTGGTCACGATCGGAACCAGTATGGCAAAGGTTCCCCAGGAGGTACCTGTTGAGAAGGCGATCAAAATGGCAATCATAAACATTACCGCAGGAACAAAATTAAGTCCGTAGCTTGCGCTCCCCACCGTATTATACACATAATCCCTTATTCCGAGAGCCTGGGTCATGCCCTTTAAGGTCCAGGCAAAGGTAAGGATGGATATGGCCGGGATCATAAGCTTGAAGCCCGCTACAAAGCTTGACATGAATTCGTTGAAGCTCACGATCTTTCTCGGAAGATAGAAAATGAAAAGGAACACTATCGTGATAAATGTCGCAAATATCAGCGAGATCTCGGCGTCGCATTCGGCAAAGGCCTGCTGTATATTCCCTGCACCGCTTGAAAAGCCTGTATACATCATGGCTCCGACAGCGGACACGATAAGAAGGATCATTGGCAGCACAAGATCATAGACCCTTCCGTTTTTGTTTTCCTTCACTTCCTCCGATGACTGGATCTCATCCTTATGATCGGTGAAGAGATCCCCCTTTGCCGCGTTGTCCTCGTGGATCTTCATAAGACCGAAGTCAATGCCCCTGGCGCTGGTATATATAACCATAAAGAGCGTCAGAAGTGCGTAAAGATTGAAGGGAATCGTGCTGATAAAAAGCTGCAGCCCGTTGATACCCGCGTCCTCCGGCACATAAGAATTGACCGCTGCCGCCCAGCTGGATATCGGCGCTATGATACATACCGGCGCCGCCGTGGCATCTATGATATAGGCGAGCTTCGCCCTTGAGACCTTGTATTTATCCGTGACCGGCCTCATTACGCTGCCCACCGTGAGGCAGTTAAAGTAATCGTCCACGAATATCAGTATACCGAGGAAGGTAGTGGCAAGAAGCGCGGCACCCTTGCTCTTTATCTTTGTTCCCGCCCATTTGCCGTATGCGGCGCTGCCGCCCGACTTCTGCAGAAGAATGACTATCATTCCCAGCATTACAAGGAAGATCAGGATATTGAGGTCAATATTTTCACACATTACCGTGAATATTGACTCAAAGCTTATCCAGGGATTGAACTGCCCGTAGAGCAGCGCCCCCGAAATGATACCGATAAAAAGCGACGAATAAACCTCCTTTGTGATAAACGCCAGAACAATGGCTATTACCGGTGGAAGCAGTGACCACGCCGTACCGATGAATACAGAATTCTCCATAAAAACTCTCCTGTCTGCTATTACCTGTAACCGTTTATAATATGCCGCAGCCGTCCTTTTTTGACAGCATTAACCATATAATTATAAAACAGATATGGGTAATAATACAACAGGAATTTTGATGTTAGTTGGGGGATAGACTTTCGGAATTGAAGGGCATTTAGGCCATAAATAGCGGGCTTTGCCCCTAATGAACATTGAAAAATAAATACTATCCAAAAAAGAAAGATGGAAGCGACAATTCTGTGATATACGACCTAAAAAAGGCGTACT
>JAFTEI010000156.1 GCA_017453965.1 Lachnospiraceae bacterium | reverse complement strand
GGGGAGATCGGGCTTCTGGACGCGGTTGCAAATGGAAATTATGACTATATAGACCGTCACGCCGCAGAGGACAAGAGGGCTGCCGAGCTTAGGACCTATGCCTGTGATGTCTTTATTTCGGGCGCCAATGCCATAACCAACGACGGGATTCTTGTAAATATAGACGGAAACTCCAACAGGGTATCTGCCATCGCCTACGGTCCTCAAAAGGTAGTCTTTATCGTGGGCTTAAATAAGGTCGCGGACGATCTGGACGGAGCATTAAAAAGGGCCAGAAATGAGGCTGCACCTATAAATGCGCAGCGCTTCGGGCTGGATACCCCCTGCTCTAAAACAGGCACCTGTATGGACTGCAAGTCCCCCGATACGATATGCTGTCAGTTCCTCATTACGAGGTACTCAAAGCACAAGGGCAGAATACATGTGATTCTCGTAAACGATCAGTTGGGATTCTGATTAAGTGAAACGATAAACGGGGAGCTGGCCGGCTCCCCAGTTTATTATTGCACAATGATCTTTTCGCTGAATTCGCTTCGAAGCTCGACACCGAACTTTTCAGTAACGACGCTGTTATAGATATTGTCGGCGGTCAGCTCCTCCTTAAGCATCCTCATGGCGAGGGGACTTAAGAGCTCCCTTGCGGAGGACAGCTTCGGGAGAAGGATTATCTCCGACCTTTCATCGATGGCTCCGGTGAGCTCCTCACAGCTCTTATTCAGCCCTAAGAGCCGCACGAACTCCAGATAGTCATTTTCAATATACTCCCTCGTATTCTTATCCGTTATCCCCAGCATAATATGCATAAGAGAGCGCATTACATGAGTCCTCGTAATGCTTTTGTTGACTATGGGCTCGGCTATGGAAGAAAAGCTCCCCAGGTACCTTAAGGAGTTGCGTATGCGGTTGGAGAGGTCCGGCGAAATATCGAAGAACCTGTCATAGCCCTCGTCGGCCTCCTTAAGAAGGGCATAATTTAGCTTCGAGGTAAAGTCATCCGTAAAGATAGGAAGACGGTGGTTGTTCCAGATATTTAAAATGTCTGCGGCCTCCCCGGGCATGAAACGCGCTGTGGAAGAGATTCTATGCTCGTAGATGGCGTTCCTTATGGCGAGAGAGGAGGGAGTTTCCTCCAGGGCTTCGTCCAAATGAGCCGAGCCAATACGCTTTATCGCAACGGGCTCTATCCGCTTGTCGCCCCGGCTCAGGAGAGCCCTTAAATATTCAATGGCCAGGATGTCGTTGGGGTTATTAAAGACCTCCTGGGCATGGTCGTCCAGATTTAAGACGCTGCCTGCCGCAACGGCCCTCGCTGCGGGGAAGCTCAGGCCCTTTTTAAGCCCCTCATTTAAAACGGCCTTATACTCTTCGGGTTCACTGTTCAAGACCCGGGCAATATTCTTTAATAGCTCCAGGTCCGCACATTCGCTGCCGAAGGCCAGACAGTCTATCACGTTGAGCTTTGAGAGGGCCGCAACTGCGGCAGAGGCAAAATATCCGGCTCCGGCCGCAGAATAATGTACCGGCAGCTCCATCACCAGATCAGCTCCGATATTCAGAGCCATCGAGGCGCGAAGATGCATGTCGCAGACCGCGCATTCACCGCGCTGCGTATAGTTGCCGCTCATTATGACTACAGTATGGTCGGCTCCGGTCGCTTTTTTCGCCTGACGCAAAAGATAGGCGTGACCGTTGTGTATGGGATTGTATTCCGCGATTATTCCCAGGACCTTCATAAAATAAACTCCGCTCTGTTCCTCGCTGCTAGCCGGCAGTCAGCCGGACCACCGAATCATAGACAGCTATCGCGATTGTAACAAACTTATTCTTGAAATACAAGAAAATATGAATTATGATATTGTTCAGTGCCACTGTTTTAAGGATATTTGGTAAATTACTGACGGTCAATGGATCTGGTTTCATGAAGAAGATAAAGTTTGAATCAAATTTGGCTAAACAGCTTTATATAGAAGTTTCCGCTCTTCAGGATATGAAGAAGGTCAACAGAGCATATATCTCGCAGGAATATATATGGAAGGTCTGGCAGAAAGTATATAAGAACTACTGCGGGTGTACGAGATATTTTATCAATTTAGATTAAGGAGGACAGAGAAATGCCATATTTCGCAGACAAACCGTTTATTTCAGGAGTACTTGAGAAGGCCAAGAGCCTCAATAAGAGGATAGTGCTGCCCGAGGCCGACGACGACCGTGTACTTCACGCAGCAGTAAGCTGCACAAGAGATAAGATCGCTCAGATCACTCTTGTGGGAGACAGGGGAAAGGTACTGGCAGCAGCAGAGAGGATGCATATCGTTGCCAACGGTATCAACGTGGTAAATCCTGAGACTGACGAAAAATTCGAGCTCTACAGGGATAAGCTCGTGGAGCTCAGGGCACATAAGGGGATGACGCCGGAGAAGGCTACAGAGATCCTGAAAAACGATTATATTACCTACGGCGTAATGATGGTAAAGATGGACGACGCCGACGGAATGGTGGCCGGAGCCTGTCACGCTACGGCGGATACCTTAAGGCCGTCACTGCAGATTTTGAGGACGGCGCCCGGAGTCGAGATGGTTTCCGGCTTCTTCGTAATGTGCGTACCCAACAGCAAGTACGGTGAAAACGGTATTTTCATCTTTGCCGACTGCGGACTTAACCAGGACCCCAATTCAGAGGAGCTGGCCGTTATCGCAAAGTCCAGTGCGGATTCGTTCAGGTCACTGGTGGGAGCGGAGCCGGTCGTAGCCCTGCTTTCACATTCCACAAAGGGAAGCGCAAAGCATCCCCTGGTAGACAAGGTCACAGAGGCGGTCAGGATCGCCCACGAGAAGTATCCCGACCTCAATGTCGACGGCGAGCTCCAGACGGACGCGGCCCTGGTTCCCAAGATCGCAGCCTCCAAGGCGCCGGGCTCCGACGTGGCAGGAAAGGCAAACGTACTCATTTTCCCCAATCTGGATGCGGGAAATATCGGATACAAGCTGGTTCAGAGGCTTGGACAGGCTGAGGCCTACGGCCCCATGCTCCAGGGACTCGCAAGACCGGTAAACGACCTTTCGAGAGGGTGCTCCGCCCACGATATAGTCGGAGTTGTAGGATTGACGGCACTCCAGGCCTCGCTTGTTTAAATAAAGCTTGTTTAAATCAAATTTTTTTGTTTGACAAACATAATGAGCTTATGTATAATCGTACAGTGTTCGAACGAAGAGAGTTACTGTTCACAGGCGAACTGCGCATTTACTGCGCAGTTGCGCCCCAATGTGTTGCGGTATAGATAGATGGGTTTTGCCCCATCGCCGAAGGCGATTTAAATGGCAAAACCCGTTACGTTCGCAGCCTGAAAGGCTGTGAACAGTAACTGAAAAGGTGGAAAAACACCGTAAATAAAGCGTTTTAAAGGAGGTGTGTCGGATGTCTATCTGTCCTAAGAATAAATCATCTAAGGGACGCAGGGACTCAAGAAGAGCTAATTGGAAGATGAGCACCATGAATTTAGTTGCTTGCCCTAATTGCGGAAATCTTATGCTCCCTCACAGAGTTTGCAAGAACTGTGGTACATACAATAAAAAAGAGATCGTTACAACTGATTGATCTTTTTAAAGGACGTAGCGGGAGGTTTTTATCCTCCCCTCCGTCCTTTGTTTTGTGAAGGATATTGAATTTTATCGAAAATTCAATATCCGTATTCGACCAGGGACTTGCGAAGCAAGTCGCGTGCTCCGCGGAACGCGGAGTTCCTGAACGCATTTCCGATTTTGCGTTCAGGAAGTCATGAAATTTGAAAGAACCGTTGAGGAAAGGAAAGAATGTCTGAGACAGTAAATGTGGCAGTCGATGCTATGGGTGGGGACAACGCTCCGGGAGAAATAGTTCTGGGAGCAGTCAATGCCGTAAAGGAGCGGGAGAATATAATCGTTCACCTTTTGGGGACAGAGGATGTTGTACGTTCCGAGCTGTCTAAGTACGATTATCCGAAGGACAGGATAATACAGGTCCCGACGACGGAGGTCATAGAGACAGGAGAGCCTCCTGTCATAGCTATCCGGACGAAGAAGAATTCCTCCATAGTAGTCGGCATGCAGCTGGTCCATTCCCATAAATGTGATGCCTTTGTCTCGGCGGGAAGCTCCGGGGCCATCCTTGTGGGCGGACTGGTCATAGTCGGCAGGATCAAGGGAGTCGAGAGGCCACCCCTGGCGCCGCTTTTTCCCACACAGAAGGGCTGCTCCATAATCCTTGACTGCGGAGCGAATGTAGATGCCCGGCCCTCACACCTTGTGCAGTTCGCCAAGATGGGCTCGATATATATGCAGTATGTGGTCGGTATCGACAAGCCCAGAGTGGCGATACTTAATATAGGAGCCGAGGAAGAGAAGGGAAACGCCCTTGTAAAGGAGACATATCCGCTGCTCAAGAACTGTCCGGATATTAATTTTATCGGAAGTGTGGAGGCCAGGGACATTACCGAGGGCGCGGCGGACGTCATAGTCTGCGAGGCCTTTGCCGGAAATATCGCCCTTAAGATGTACGAAGGTGTCGGAAAGACCATGCTTAAGGAGATCAAGGGGGCCTTCATGAGCTCGCTTCGCGGAAAGATCGGAGGACTGCTGGTAAAACCGGCGCTCAAGGAGACCTTAAAGAAATTTGATGTAAGCGAGTACGGGGGAGCACCTCTTTTGGGACTCGAGGGTCTGGTAGTGAAGACTCATGGGAGCTCGAAGCATAAGGAGGTCACCAATTCGATAATACAGTGTATCTCGTTTAAAGAACAAAATATTAATGAAAAAATAAAAGTAAATATCTAAAAACAAGGAGGATAATTATGGAATTTGAAAAACTGCAGAAGATCATTGCGGAAGTACTGAACGTTGAGGCTGATGACATTACCATGGATACAACCTTTGAAGACGACCTCGGAGCTGACTCTCTCGATGTGTTCCAGATCATCATGGGCATTGAGCAGGAGTTTGACATTCAGATCGATACAGATGCTGCTGAAAAGATTAAGACGGTAGCCGATGCTGTAAATCAGATCAAGGCTGCAAGGGATAAATAATTTCCCGGCAGGGCACTTACTATATTTGTGACAGGAAAGGCCCCTTTTTATTTGGGGTCTTTTTCATTCAAAAGGATAGAATATGAACGAAACAGAATCTTTGAAGGCTCTCGAAGAGAAAATAGGCTACGTATTTTCTGACCGCGAGCTTTTAAGGCGGGCTCTTACCCACAGCTCCTACGCAAACGAGCTGCAGATCGGGAACAAAGAGGATTATGAGAGATATGAATTTTTGGGCGATGCGGTTTTAGAGCTGGCAGTCAGTGATTTCCTTTTCAAAAAGAATAAGGGAATGAAGGAGGGCGAGATGACCAAGATAAGGGCCTCCTATGTCTGTGAGCCCACGCTGGCTATCTGCGCCAGGTCCTTCGGACTCCAGGAACACATATTGCTGGGAAAGGGCGAGGAGACCCAGGGGAGCCGCAACCGTGACAGCATCATAAGTGATGTGTTCGAGGCTGTGATCGGCGCCATTTACCTGGACGGAGGGCTGTCGCACGCGAAGCAGTTCATAAAGAGCTTTGTACTGAAGGATATCGACAAGAAGAGGCTGTTCTTCGACTCCAAGACTCAGCTGCAGACTCTGACCCAGAGGGCGGGGCAGGAGCTTAAATACGAGGTCGTAGGAGAGGAAGGACCCGACCACGACAAGAGCTACACCGTGGAGGTAGCTATAGACGGAAAGCCAATAGCCAGAGGGAAGGGCAGCTCGAAGAAGCATGCACAGCAGAGCGCGGCATATGAAGCGTTGCTGGCGTTGGGCAACAATTCTTAAGCAGCCTTATTAATAAAAAGAAGAGTGATTAAGTGTATCTTAAGAGTATAGAAATGCAGGGCTTCAAGTCCTTTGCGAACAAAATAAAGCTGGAATTCAAGAGCGGGATAACGGGTATCGTAGGCCCCAACGGTTCGGGCAAGAGCAACGTGGCCGATGCGGTGCGCTGGGTTCTGGGCGAGCAGTCGGCGAGGGAGCTCAGGGGCTCCTCGATGACCGACGTTATCTTTTCGGGAACTGAAACGAGAAAGCCGATGGGCTTTGCGTCTGTGTCGCTCTGCCTCGACAATGCAGACCATGTACTAAGCGATGAATTCGAAGAGGTAACGGTCACCAGAAGAGTCTACAGGTCGGGCGAGAGCGAGTACCTGATAAACGGGAATGTCTGCCGTCTTAAGGACGTGTCCGAGCTCTTTTTCGATACCGGTATCGGTAAGGAGGGCTATTCCATAATCGGGCAGGGCCAGGTCGAGAAGATACTTTCGGGCAAGCCCGAGGAACGCAGGGAGCTCTTTGACGAGGCGGCAGGTATAGTTAAGTACAAGAAGCGCAAGAATGCCTCTGTCAAGAAGCTGGAGAGCGAGAAGGAAAACCTGACCAGATTAAACGACATACTGTCGGAGCTGGAAAAGCAGCTTGCGCCCCTAAAGAGCCAGTCGGATACGGCGAAGATATTCCTGGAAAAGAGAGAGGAATTAAAGAGTATGGAAATCTCCGCCTTTCTTTTGGAATCCGACAGGAAGAACAAGGAGCTCAAGGATATAGAGGTAAAGCTGGAGATTGCGAATAACGACCTTAAGAACGCAGACGAGGAGATCGGAAGGAACAGCGCGGCCTACGAGGAGGCCCTGAAAAAAATAGAGGAGTTCGACAGCCTTATTGAAGAAAAGCGCAGGGAGATCTCAGAGAAGAATCTGCAAAGGGAGAAGCTGGAGGGAGATATCAAGGTATTAATGGAACAGATAAATACCTTGTCCAGCAGCTCAGAATTTCTCGAGAACCGCTGCAGGGAGCTGAAGTTTCAGAGGGAGAAGGCCAGAGGTGAGTCCGAGACCTTAAAGGCGAGCAAGGCGGAGATAGATGAGAAGACCCGCAGCTATAAGGAGGAAACGGACTCCAAGCATGAGCTTCACGAGCAGCTAAAGGCTGAGGTGAACGAGGTAGACGCGCAGATAGAGAGTAAAAAGAACGAGCTCTTTGCCCTGTTAAACGACCGTTCGAGGATAAAGTCCGAGATCGAGCGCTATGACACCATGCTTTCACAGTCGAAGGAAAAGAAGAGGGAGCTGGACGAGCGAATTGAAAATGCCGGAACCGGGGCTGACGAGCTCGATAAGAATATAGAGAGTACATTGGTGAAGCTGGACGAGGTTTCCGCCCGGATAGAGGAATATGAGAAGAGGCGGGGGGAGATCGCCGGGAAGCTTCAAAAAACCGACGAGGATATTAAGACGCTGGACGAGCAGCACCACGAGCTGGAGGGCGAATACCACGAGAAAAAGGCCAGGCTCGATTCCTTAAAGAACATGGCCGAGCGCTATGAGGGCTACGGCAACTCCATTCGTAAGGTAATGGAGCACAGGCGGGAGAACAAGGGAATCTGCGGAGTCGTAGCGGATATTATAAAGGTTCAGGACAAGTATGAGACGGCCATAGAGACGGCTCTCGGTGGAAATATACAGAATATAGTTACCCGGGATGAGGCTACGGCCAAGAAGATGATAGAGATGCTGAGGGAGACCCACTCGGGCCGGGCCACCTTCCTGCCGCTTACCTCCATCGTGGAAAGGAATGTCAAGGAGACGGAGGCGCTTTCGGCAGAGGGGGTCATTGGACAGGCGGATACTCTCGTGGAGGTGACTGACAAGCAGTACAGAAAGGTGGCTTCCACCCTGCTGGGCAATTATATAGTGGTGGACAACGTGGACAATGCCCTGAGGCTTGCGAAGAGCTACGGCTATATGCTCCGTATCGTGACCCTGACGGGAGAGGCGCTGACCCCCGGAGGCTCGATTTCCGGAGGAGCCTTTAAAAGGAGCGG
>JAFTEI010000002.1 GCA_017453965.1 Lachnospiraceae bacterium | reverse complement strand
GGTGATATTCTGTGGGGACTTAAACGTCGCCCACGAGGAGATAGACTTAAAGAACCCGAAGACCAACCACAAAAACGCGGGCTTTACCGACGAGGAGCGCGCGAAGATGACGGAGCTCTTAGCCAGCGGTTTCATCGACACCTGGCGTTTCTTTTATCCGGAGGAGGCAAATATATATTCTTGGTGGTCCTACCGTTTTCACGCGAGGGAGAAGAACGCGGGGTGGCGCATCGACTATTTCATAGCCTCGGAGCGCTTGCGGGATAAATTGAAGGGAGCCGAAATTCACACGGAGATCTTCGGCTCGGATCACTGCCCCGTCGGCCTGGAGATAGATATATAAAAGGAACTGGTAAATTTCATGGGAGAGAATGAGGGGAGCACAAAGCTATACGTAGTTTTGCCCTGCTACAACGAAGAAGCTATATTGGAGATCAGCGCAAAAAAAGCCCTGGCGCTTTATGACAGGCTGATCAAAGACGGTTTGGTCAGTGACGAAAGCCGTCTTTTGTTTGTTGACGACGGTTCTAAGGACAGGACCTGGGAGATCATAGAGGACCTGCATAAGAGGCATAAGTGCATCTGCGGGATAAAGCTCTCCCGGAACAGGGGACACCAGATCGCGATTTTCGCGGGCATGACCTATGGGGCTGAGCAGGGGGCGGACTGCGTCATCACGATAGACGCCGATTTGCAGCAGGACATCAACGCTATTCCGAAATTCCTCGAAAAATACAGGGAGGGCTGCGACATCGTCTACGGAGTCAGGAATTCCAGGGACACCGACAGCTTTTTCAAAAAGACCACAGCTACGCTCTACTATAAATTCATGAGGTCCTTAGGCTGCGAGCTCATAGAGCAGAGCGCGGACTACAGGCTCCTGTCCAGAAAGGCAGTGGAGGCCCTCGATTCCTATAAAGAGAGCAACTTATTCATAAGGGGGCTGGTGCCGGAGCTCGGCTTTAAAACCGGTATAGTCTACTTCGACGTATCGAACCGGGAGGCGGGGGAATCGAAGTACACCTTAAAGAAGATGGCGACCCTGGCCTTAAACGGCATAACCTCATTTTCAATCAGGCCTATAAGGATAGTCACCCTCATGGGTTTTGTGGTATTCTTAATATCGCTGGTGATGATGATACAGACCGTCATAGACCACATAAACGGGGCGGCGGTAAGGGGTTATCCGACGCTGATGATAAGCATATGGTTCCTGGGCGGGGTGCAGCTTTTGTCCCTTGGCATAATCGGGGAATATGTCGGGCGCACCTACATGGAGTCCAAGAACAGACCCAGATATTTTATAGATAAGGAGACCGGTGACGAATGATAGAATTTCATGCTGACGACTACGGACTTTTTCCGGAGGCGTCGAGAAGGATAATAGAATGTGCCAACGACGGGTACTTGAGCGGGATAAGCATTATGCCGAATTCCCCGAGGCTCGAGGAGTGCATGGAGATATTGAAAAAGGAGTGTAAAAAGGAGCTTAAGCTGACGATCCACCTGAATTTAGTGGAGGGCAAGCCCTTAAGCCCGGCGGAGGAGGTGCCCGACCTCATAAACGAGGAGGGGAATTTCGACATCTCCTTCGAGGAGATACTTCTGGCGAATATCATACCCGGGACAAAAAGTGATATAAAGGCTCAGATAAAGACTGAGTTTAAGAGGCAGATCGACAACTGCCTAAAATATTTCCCCGGGGGGAAGGGCATAAGGCTCGACAGCCACAGGCACTACCACTGCATACCTTTGATCTTCGACATCATAGACGAGCTCATTAAGGAAGAGGGCTACGACGTCACGTCGGTGCGCATAACCCGGGAGAAGCCGGAGTTTTACAAGGGGATATTGAAGTTTGAGTACTTAAAGCCCTTAAACGTGGTCAAGGCCATACTATTAAATACCCTGTGCTTTGTAGACAAAATAAGGCATGGCGACCTCTATTCCCTGTATAATTCCGATTTTTCGGGAGTTATGTTCTCAGGGCACATGACCTATAAGAACCTGGTAAGGATATTAAAGAACATCTCCTCGAATCGCGACGCCTTTAAGGAGAATATCGAGCTCCTGTTCCATCCGGGAGCAGTTCTGGAGGAGGAGGACGCGGACCTCATAACGGACGCCTCCGACGCCAGCTTTATGACCAGCGGCATGCGCCTCAAGGAGGGCGAGGCCGTCAAGAGAGTCAGGAAATAATGAATATCGAAGTAGACGGCTTGAATATATGCGTCAAGATAAGCGGCTCGGGAGAGGAGACGGCGGTCATGCTGCAGGGCTGGGGCACGGACCTCGGAGTCTACGATTCCGTCGCGGCTGCGATCAATGAAAAATACACCTTCGTTCAGTTCGACCTGCCGGGCTTCGGGGGGAGCGACGAGCCGCGTGAGGCCTGGAATGTGGACGCTTACGCGGATTTTTTCTGCGCCCTCATGAAGGAGCTGAAGATCAAAAGGGCTTCGCTTATCGGTCACTCCTACGGGGGCAGGGTAATAATCAAGCTGGCCGCCCGGGAGAGCCTCCCCTTTGAGATAAGCAATATCGTCCTCATAGACAGCGCGGGCATTCTTCCGAAGAAGAGCTTTGCCCAGAGGATGGGGATAAAGCGCTATAAGCTTTTAAAAAATATTTTGAATAATAAGGTAGTCTACGCCCTGTTCCCGGAGCTCATAGACGACTGGAGGAGCCGTCAGGGCTCGGAGGACTACCGCAACGCCAGTCCGATGATGAAAAAGTGCATGGTCCTGGCGGTAAATGAGGACCTGACGGACTGCCTGCCGAATATCAGGCAGGACACCCTCCTTATCTGGGGGGATAAGGACACGGCGACGCCGATCTCCGACGCAAAGCTCATGGAGGAGAGGATACCAAATTCCGGTCTTGCAGTCTTAAACGGAGCCGGACATTTTTCTTTTCTGGAGCAGCCGGCCATCTTCAGAAGTATAATGCGCTCCTACTTTAAGATAGTGTAAAGTTTTCCATGAAAACTTTACACACAAGGATTGCCGCCGATGAGAGGCAGCTAAAGCTGCGCGGCGGCAAGTAGGAAAAACGTCCAGTGGACGGTTTTCGGACACGTTTTGACGCGCCGAGCGCGGCAGTGTCCCGTTTCAAGCCGCTAAAGCGGCTCACAAAGATCGGGGTGTGATCGATGATAATAAGGACTGTCATAGCGGTGCTCCTGTCCGCCTATGCTTTGTTTCTGACCTACAGACACAATATGCATATGTTCCAGTTAAACGGCTACAAGAACGACGAGCACCTGCACTGGATCAAAAAAAATATAAGGCAGCAGTGGCTCCTGGTCTTCGGCTTTATACTCGGAGGAGTGCGGGCATTTTTTCCCCTTCTTCCGCTCGATATACTGATATATCTGACCCTGCTGCTGGATATCCTGGTCTACCGCGCCTTAAGGCGGATAAATAATAAAAAGCCGCTTAAATTTACCGCGAGGGTGAAGAGGATGACGGTCACGATTCTCGTGCTGACTGCCGCGGCCTTCATCTGCTGTGCGGTCTTTGCCGGGATAAGGCCGCTCACCGGAGTCGCCCTTATGCTGGTCTCAGCGCAGATGATATTGAATATAGCCGCCAATATCATAAACCATCCGATAGAGAAGGCGATAAGCGACTACTATATAAACGATGCGAAGAGGATACTTAAACGGGACGACAACCTGACCATAATCGGAGTCACCGGCAGCTACGGCAAGACCAGCATGAAGTTTTTCCTAAAGGAGCTTTTGCAGACAAAGTATAACGTGCTGGTGACGCCGGGGAATTTCAACACGCCGCTCGGAGTTACGATCACGGTCAGGAACCACTTGAAGCCGACCCATGAGATATTTATCTGCGAGATGGGCGCCAGAAGGGTGGGGGAGATCAAGGAGCTCTGCGACCTGGTACACCCGAAATACGGGATCATCACTTCAGTGGGACCCCAGCACCTGGAGACCTTCTTTTCCATCGACAATATCAAGAAAACCAAGTTCGAGCTGGCCGACGCGATCCCCGCTGAGGGTATGGTCTTTTTAAACGGGGACAACGAATATATCCGGGAGCAGGCTGGAAATTATCCTAAGAAGACCTTCTACTTTACAGAGAGCCGGGAGACGGTCCGGACAGGCTCCCTGGGAGAGGGGTATCGGGCGAAGGACATCTCCGTTTCGCAGTTCGGCACCGGCTTTACGATAGTCACTCCGGAGGGGGAGACTGAGACCTTCCAGATGAAGCTCATAGGAGCGCATAACGTTATAAATATTGCCGGAGCCATAGCCGCGGCCCATACCTTAGGCGTGGCGCTTAAGGATATGAAAATACCGGTGCGGCGGCTGCAGCCGGTGGAACACAGGATGCAGCTTAGGGAGCACGGAGTTGTCACCGTGATCGACGACGCCTATAACTCAAATCCCGTGGGCTCTAAGGCCGCGGTCGAGACCCTGGCCCTCTTCGACGGAATACGGATACTCATAACCCCGGGCATGGTAGAGCTCGGAAAAAAGGAAGAGGAGTATAATTATAAATTCGGGACCTACGCGGCGGAGAATTGCGACTATATCCTGTTAGTCGGGAGGAAGCACACGGAGCCGATACGCAAAGGCGCCTTGAGCAAGGGCTTTCCGGAGGAAAAGCTCGGCGTCTTTGAAAGGCTCGAGGACGCGATGGGCTACGCATATAAGATAAAGGGGCAGGGGCATAAATATATCCTGCTGGAAAACGACCTGCCGGATAATTATTAGGATTGAGGATCGTCGCCGATAAGATGTCCCTTCGGGACGCGGCGGCTCA
This sequence comes from Lachnospiraceae bacterium, assembly GCA_017453965.1. Classification (GTDB taxonomy): domain Bacteria; phylum Bacillota; class Clostridia; order Lachnospirales; family Lachnospiraceae; genus NK4A144. The sequence goes on along the minus strand of JAFTEI010000002.1, from coordinate 2,672 downwards.
TAAAGAATCGAGGTAAAATTATGAAATTAAAGGTTGCGCTGCTCTTCGGGGGGAAGAGCGTCGAGCATGAGGTCTCCGTCATATCGGGGATACAGGCATACAGGAGCATGGACACCGATAAGTACGATGTACTCCCGGTCTATATGACAAAGAATAATGAGATGTACGTCGGAGATGACATCGGGAAGATAGAGGAGTATAAGGACATAAGCGCCCTGCTTGCAAAGTCCCGGCGTGTCATAATGTTAAATAACGAGGGGAAGGTGCAGCTCATGGCCTATCCCTTTAAGAAGCTCGGAAAAAATCCGGTCTACGACATAGACCTGGTCTTTCCGGTGGTCCACGGGACTAACGTCGAGGACGGGGCGCTCCAGGGGTACTTAAAGACTATGGGAATACCCTTCGCGGGCTGCGACGTCACGGCTTCGGCGGTCGGCATGGACAAGTATATCCAGAAGGTGATATTAAAGGAGGCCGGGGTCCCGGTGCTGGATGCCCTGACCTTTGTGCTGTCAGACTATGAGGATATGGATAAGCTGATGGACAGGATAGAAAAGGAGTTGGGCTTTCCCGTAATAGTAAAGCCGGTGAACCTGGGCTCCAGCGTCGGCATAAGCGTGGCCCACGACAGGGTCGAGCTCGCCGATTCCATAGACGACGCCTTCAGGTATGCGTCAAGGATACTGGTCGAGCACGCGATAACCCGCCTCAGGGAGATAAACTGCTCGGTGCTCGGCGATGAAAACTCCGCGGAGGCGTCGGAGTGTGAAGAGCCCCTGCACTCCAAGGATATCCTAAGCTACGAGGACAAGTACGTAAGCAATGCCAAGGGCGGAGGCTCAAAAGGGATGGCAAGCGTGTCGAGAAAGATACCGGCCGACCTTTCGCCGGAGAAGCGGGAGGAGGTACGCACCATGGCGGTAAGGGCCTTTAAGGCTCTGGGCTGCAGCGGGGTCTCCCGGATCGACTTTATGATAGACGAGGATACGGACAAGTTCTATTTTAACGAGATAAATACGATACCCGGGTCGCTGGCCTTCTATTTATGGGAGCCCCTGGGAGTGCCCTATAAGGAGCTTTTGAGCCGGATGATCGACCTCGCGCTGAAGCGCTCGAGAAACGAGGAAAACCTGACCTTCACCTTTGATACCAATATCCTAAGCTCCGCCAGCTTCGGCGGCAGCAAGGGCGGGAAAGTGTGAACGGGCGGCAGCAAAGGGAAAATGTGAACGACGTTTTTAATTATGTTCACAAATTGTATACAAAATAATGGTTATTTATTAACAAGCCTTGTGTATTATAATCTCAATAGTTACGAAACAGTTTCGACCATTCCTCTAACTTTTTGTTTTATAAAAATCTTTTTCATGCTGAGCCGCTTAGGGAAAACCCCTGAAGCGGCTCCCTCCCTTTTATGGGGGCATTCATGCTCAAGTATCTTAAAGGTCCGGTTCCCTTGTTTTAACTATATTTTTATGCTAATTTATATATAAGATTTTTGAAGAGGTGGGTATTAGTTGTAAGTTATGAAAAACTACCTTGGGGTTGAAATCTCTGGAAGAAAACAATTTGCTGATCCTGCATTTGGATATTATGATGAGAACGGAAAAGAAGTAGTAAATTGGAAAACCGAGGATGATTATGTTGATAGTGACGGGTTTGATAAGAGTAATCTCGAACCAAACGGAAAATACTCTCAGGAAATTGTCCTTCCCTATGGTAAAGTGATTTGCAGATATGGCAATTATCGTGGAAGACTGACAACTGATATCGACTCCGAATATGAAGATCTGGCATTGCCATACATCAAAGAAACAGTAGAATATCATTCATACAGAGTGGTATGTGACGGGCTCAGAGTACAGTGTGCTGTGATAAAAGGAAGGGTAGCTCCTATGTTTAACAGCAAAGGAGGGGCGGTTCAGTACAAGCATTACCAGAGCATTGCGAAAGAACTGGAAACCAGAAAACTTGAGGAGGTATTCTTATGAATGCATTGAAAGAAGAAAACTGCATGAAAGCTCTTCAGGAGATTTGTTCTGATAATTTTAATGACGATGAATATAGTCTGAACGGATCAGCGGAAAGCGCTGTTTGTCTGGAAAAGACGACTGATGGATGGATGGTGTATGAAAAGGAAAAGAATTCCAAAAATGACACCTTCTTTTACGACAATATCGTCGAAGCCTGCCTGGATTTTTTACGGCGATTGAGCATGGAAAAAAATTACAGGGCACTTAAGGATGTATTTTTTGACAGGATCATTGCCGGTGAAAAAATTGCCTGATACATTCGCAATCTCTGCAAACTATACTTCTTAAATTAAGGGAGCCTCTGCTTATAAAACAGGCAGAGGCTCCCTCCCTTTTAGGGGGCATGATTCGATCTGCGCGGCCCGGCGCGGGCCGGGGCGATTTTACTTGCGAATAAACCGTAATCAGTATAAACTAGAGTAGTATTATTGCGTCTTTTTCGGGCGTGGAAATGGTCTGAAATAGGTTGCAATTCAGTCCTGAGCCACGCACTTTGCTGCGTGGCTACAGGCCAATAACGTATTGGAGTAGGCGAGCCGGTCTCCGCTTCGCTACGGTCGGTTCAAAGCCGATGTCCACTGGACATCGTGAACCCATCTGCGAAGCAGATTTAATTGCGGCGAGCGTGTTGCAATTCAG
>JAFTEI010000155.1 GCA_017453965.1 Lachnospiraceae bacterium | reverse complement strand
TGAGATAGAAAAGGATTTTGATGGCCATTATGCTTCGCTCGTCGAAGGCCTGAAGAAAACCGCGGACATCATTTTAAAGAAGGAAAACCTTATGGTGGACTTTACGGGATCCCGAAAAGTCTTCGAAAAAGCGGTTGAAAAGACGGCCGGCTTTACCGCTGCACTCGGAAGCGGGAAGGCTCAGGCAAAGGGCGTTGAAAGTAACGGGCTTTTAAACGAGGGTATAAAGACAGCCTCTATGGTTCAGTATGTGGCCAGATCCGGCAATTTCAAAGATGCAGGCCTGGATTATACCGGGGCACTTAAGGTACTCAAAGTTATCATGGGATATGAGTACTTATGGAACAATGTGCGGGTTAAGGGCGGAGCCTACGGCTGTATGAACGGCTTCAGCAGGAACGGCGAATGCTATATGGTTTCCTACAGGGATCCCCATCTTAAGAATACGATAAAGATCTTTGAGGAGGCCGCTGAATATATAGAAGGCTTTGACGTATCCGAAAGGGATATGACGAAATTCATCATAGGAACGATAAGCAATATCGATACGCCGCTGCCTCCAGCAGCAAAGGGACAGAGGTCGTTTAACGCCTATATGAGCGGTGTTACCCAGGAAGACATACAAAAAGACAGGGATGAGGTCTTAAGCACCGGAGTAAAGGAGATAAGGGCGCTTTCGAAATACCTTGAGGCACTCTGTAAGTCCGGAGCCCTGTGCGTCATCGGCGGAGAAGAAAAGATCGGGAGCAGCAAGGAGCTCTTTAACACTACGAGGTCATTATCTTGACAAACAGGGACAATTTCAGGGCCGGGTACGTCACTATAATCGGAAGGCCAAACGTCGGAAAATCCACGCTGATGAACACGCTTATCGGTATGGACATAGCGATAACCTCCAATAAGCCCCAGACCACGAGGCGGCAGATGAGGACAGTCTTAACCACTGAGGAGGGGCAGATAGTCTTCGTGGACACTCCGGGTATCCACAAGGCGAAGAACGCCCTGGGGGAATTTATGGACGACGCGGCCATAAGCTCCCTGGAGGGGGTGGACCTCTGTCTATTGCTCGTGGAGCCCTCGACCTTTATCGGAGCCGGGGAGCAGAGCATCTTTGAGATACTTAAAAAGGCCAACGTGCCGGTCATTTTATGCATAAATAAGACAGATACAGTGAAGGGGGATGAGCTTTTGCCGGTCATCGACGCCTACAGGAAATGTCTCGATTTTAAGGAGATCTTTCCGATAAGCGCCCGCTTGGGTACCGGGACTCTTAAGCTGCTGTCGGGGATATTTAAGTACCTGCCCTACGGGGAGCCCTTTTATGACGAGGAGACAGTCACCAACGAGACCGAGCGGGACCTGGTGGCTGAAATTGTCCGGCAGTCTGTTTTAAGGAAGCTGGACGAGGAGGTGCCCCACGGGGTCGCGGTCTTAGTCGGCAGCATGAAGTTTAAGAAGCGCTGCACCTACATCCAGGCGGATATCGTCTGCGAAAAGAAGTCCCACAAGGGGATCATCATCGGCAGGGGCGGCAGCAAGATAAGGCAGATCGGGAGCGACGCCAGGGCTGAGATTGAGAAGCTCCTGGACCGTCAGGTAATGCTGGAGCTCTTTGTCAAGGTGCGGGACAAATGGAGAGAAAACGAGTCGATGATAAGGCAGTTCGGCTATAAAAAGTAATGAGAGATCTTGTCAATGTCACCGGCATAGTGTTAAAAAGTGACAATTATGCGGAGTATGACCGGAGGATCACGCTTCTGACCGACGAGCGCGGGAAGATAACGGTCTTCGTCCACGGGGCAAGGCGGAGCGGGAACCGCTTCATGGCTACGACGGAGCCCTTTGCCTTCGGGAATTTCGTGCTTACGGAGGGCAGGAGCGCCTATAATATGCAGCAGGCCAATATTTCCTGCTATTTCGAGGAACTCAGGACTGATCTTCAGGGCTACTATCTGGGTTCCTATATTTTGGAGATTGCAGACTATTATTCCAGGGAGAATAATGACGACCTGGAGCTTTTGAAGCTGGTGTACCAGACCCTTAAGGCCATTGTTTCGGAGAGGTTTTCCCTGCGGCTCATACAGGCGGTCTATCAGATAAAGGCCATAGTCGTGAACGGGGAGTTTCCGGGGGTGCCGATCGGGCGGAGCTTAAAGCCTGGCACAGTCCACGCGGTAGAGCATGTTATGAGCTCGCCGATCGAGAAGCTCTATACCTTTGAGCTGAGTGACGAGGTTCTGGACGAGTTTGCAAGGCTTTCCGATGAATTCCGCCGCCAGCTCATCCATAAGAGCTTTAACAGTCTGGCACTGGTGGAGGCGATGTAGAGGCGTGCAGGCAGTGTGCCTGGGTATGGGTGGAGTAATATATCAGCTTGAAATTAGCATTGCCAGTGTATATAATATGATGCTAGGGTCAAAAGGCAATAATGCGTTCATGCTTGCATGATAAGCATTATTTCTTTTTGACCCGCCAAGTACGGAAAAATGTCCGGGGGACATTTTTCGGGTACGTTTTGACATGCCAAGCATGTCAGTACCCCGTCGCAAGTAGCGCTTTTGCGCGGATCGCGAGTGCTTGTAGGATTGCGAGAGATGCTTTAGCATCGGAGCGATCCGTGACAGCAGAGAATAATATGGCGAAATTTCATAAAATGACATAACATAAATGTATTTGGAGGGGTTTAAGTGGCAAAGCGGCCACCGGCTAAGCGGAGACGCAGATTATCCAAAAGAGCGCTTCAAAAACGCAAAAAACAGGTCTACAGGAATCGTATCCTGCTCTTTTTGTTCTTAGCTGCCGCAATAGCTCTTATAGTATTCATTTTTCGTAAGCTGAACGACCGCGCGGAAGGGGGAAAGGCCCGGAAAGAAGC
>JAFTEI010000018.1 GCA_017453965.1 Lachnospiraceae bacterium | reverse complement strand
CGGGTAGTCACGGCGCGGGAGCTCTCCTTAAAGGAGATAGGGAATATCCGCGAGAATTCGGAGATAGATCTCGAGGTCTTTATCCACGGAGCCATGTGCTACGCCTATTCGGGCTACTGCCTGTTCAGCTCCTTTCTCGGAGGCAGGAGCGGAAACCGCGGGCGCTGCGCCGGCCCCTGCCGACAGCCCTACAGGACGGGGAACGGTAAGGGGAAGGAGGAGTACCTCCTCTCCATGAAGGATATGTGTACCCTGGACATTTTGCCGCAGATACTCAGGGCGGGGGTGAGCTCCCTTAAAATAGAGGGCCGGATGAAGGCTCCGGAATATGTCTACGGCGTGACCAGTATCTACAGAAAATATCTGGACAGATTTTACAGCTCATCCGGAGAATATTATGTTAACCAGAATGACCTGGACAGACTGGTCGGCCTCTATTCCAGAGGAGGCCTGAGCCACGGCTACTACGAAAAGCACAACGGGGCGGATATGGTGACCTATGAAAAGGGGGCCTACAAGACCGAATACGGGGAGGACAAAGTCCCTAAACCCCTAAAGATAAAGCTTTCCGGAGAATGCGTACTGCGGGAGGGAGAGCCGGCGAGCCTCAGGGTCAGCCGGGGAGAAAAGGAAGTCACCGTCAGGGGAGAGACCGTCCAGAGGGCCAGGACCAGGGCACTGGAGCCCCGCGAGATAGAGAGCCGGCTTCGCAAAAGCGGAGACACGGAATTTGAATTCGAGACTATGAGGATCGTCAGCGACGAGGAGATCTTTATACCGAACGGGGCCTTAAACTCCTTGAGGAGAGAGGCGCTTAAGAGGATAAAAGAGGAGCTTTTGAGTGTTTACAGGCGTACTGTGTGAGAGAGAGGGGCTCGCTTTAAAAATGTCCTCCCTGGAGGGGGTGGACTATATCTGCTCATATGAATATCCCTTCGAGGTCACGGGGGGAGGAGGGAAACGGTGGATACAGCTGCTCCCCCATGTATTCAGGATGGATACGGCCCTGAGCCTGGACGAGCGCGCGGACGGGGTGCTGGTCAGGAGCTATGACGAGCTGATGTACGTCCTGTCAGAGGGCTATAGGGGTGAGATAGTGGCGGACTCCGGGCTGTACACGATGAATAATGCCGCCCTGCAGAGCCTCCTTGAGGAGGGGGTGACAAGGGCCGTCTGCCCGCCGGAGCTCAATTTCAGGGAGCTGCTGGACAGAGGCGGCGCGGACAGGTCGGAGCTGGTGCTCTACGGCAGGAGCGCCCTCATGATCAGCGCAAACTGTACATATAAAAATAGTACTTCGGTCACTAAATATCGACATGCTTGCTTGACTGAATGCCGACCTGCTGCGTTGTCATCAGTCGCCGATGGACGCCCATCGACTCCTTCTTCCGCCTTGCATGTCGACATTCATTCTGCGCAATCATTGTCGACATTTAGTGACCGAAGTACTAGCACAAAAAAATGTGCGGGTGCCGGGCAGGAGAGGATTCAATTTTATGTAAACTTAACTGACAGGAAGAGGACGGATTTTCCGGTGCTCTGTGACTGCAGATATTGTTATAACGTGATATATAATTCAGTCCCGACCTCGCTGCACAAGGCTATGGACAAGGTGCTGGAGCTTTCCCCGGCCTCTGTGAGGCTGGATTTTACGACAGAGGATCTCGGGAGCGCAATGGCGGTGACGAAATATTATGTAAATTTAATCCGGAATCTGGAGTCTGAGAGCAGGCCCGGGGGTAAAGGTACGAAAACTGCTGTACCAAAGGAGCTCGAGAAGTTTACCTACGGGCATTTTAAGAACGGGGTGGAATAGGTGACGGAGTTATGTAGACTTGCGTGCTTGAATTATGTAAACCACACACCTTTTTGCAGCCGTCCAGAACGGTAGTATTTGAAAGGAAGTTTTCTAATGATGGAAAAACAGAGAAACGCGGTGGACCGCTTTTTTAAAAATCTGGTAGATAAGCATTTTTACGAGCTGGCAGCGGGGGTCGTCCTGCTGTTTTCCATAGCGATAACCCTTAAGCTCATGACCTTCAAATTCGCGGGCAGCTATATTTCCGGGGATTTCAACAACTACCTTTTGGCCTGGATAACCCAGTACAGGCAGCTCGGCATAGTGGACGGGCTGGCCTCGCGCATAGGAAATTATTACGTGCCCTATAACTTATACCTGGCCCTGCTTTCCGTCCTGCCGGTGGACGAGGGGATAGGGATATCCTTCCTGTCCTGCCTCTTTGAATATATCGCGGTGATTTTCGTATATAAATTCCTCGTGCTCCTCATGGAAAACCGGACTGTGGGAGTCTTTAAGGAGACGAACAAGAGGGCGCTTTTCAGCTCGCTCATGCTCCTCTACCTTCCCTCCTGCCTGGTAAACGGGACGCTCTGGAAGCAGTGCGACGCGATCTACACCTGCTTTATCATAATCGCCCTGTATTTTATCTTCCAGAAGAGGTTTCACCTGGGCTTTTTTATCTTCGGCATCGCCTTTATATTCAAGCTCCAGACATTGTTTATGATACCTTTCCTGCTGGTGCTCTATCTTTTATATTTTGAGTTCAGTATCCTGGAATTTTTGTGGTTCCCGGGGATGTATATACTGGCGGGCCTGCCGGCCATAGCCTGCGGAAAGAGCGCCTACGATACCTATGCGACCTATTTCAGGCAGGGGGTAATCGGCAAGATGACGGTGGGCTTTCCGAATGTTTACTGCTTCGGCCTGGACGCTTACGAGGCCATGACCTTCCCGGCCCTTGCGATATGCGCCTCGATTTTCGTCTTTGCGGCGGTATTTTTCCTGAGGAGAAAGGAGAAGATCACGCCGAAGCTCCTGCTGCTGATGGCGGGGTGGCTCTTTATGACCTGTCCCATGTTCCTGCCGGGAATGCACAGCCGCTATGACTATATGGCGATATTGCTGATAACGGTCTACGCGCTGGCGCTCGATGTCAGGATGGCGCCTGCCGCGGCCATAATGAATGTGGTGGCGATGTTCACCTACGGAAGCTATCTCTTCCACGAGGGAAATATCCTGCTTTCCTACCAGGCGCTGGCCCTTATGTATCTCTTCGCCTACCTCTACACGGCAGGATATATCTATTGGAAACTAAAGAAGTGAAGAAGGCCGGGGCTGTCAAATTAGCACAAAATATAAAAGGCTCAGCCAGTTCTAGGCTCATAGCACCTGCTCATAAACGCGGCTTGTTCTGCGCAACTCGCTTGTTTCGCGCGACCTACGGTCTTCGAAACTGCGCTCAAACAAGTGCTCGCCCAAGCCTAATCGCAGGCACTATTCACCAAGAACTGCTGGCTAAATTTTTATATTTTGCACTAATGCAACACCCCCCTTATTTTTTAAGCATCAGCCTGAAACGTTCGTCTGTCAGTCACCGAGCTGCTCGATCAGATAATTCTCTATACCGATCTGCTCGATTATGCAAAGGTGAGCCTTTACCCAGTTGTAATGCTCCTGCTCATCCACGATAAACTGCTGGATCATATTTTTTGTAACAAAGTCATCATCAAATAAGGATAGGGACTTGCTCATCTCAGGAAGTGCCTGAGCCGAATCCTTGCAGTCATACTCGAGCATTTCCTTCACATCGGTGATCACCGGATAAGCCTCTATCTCTACCACAGGCGTTTCGCCCAGCTCTATCAGTCTTGCGTTGACCTTCTTGGCCTCTTCCCACTCTTCGTCCGATTCAGCCATGATCTTGTCGCCCAGCTTTGTAAGCCCGCGTGCCTTAAGCAGCTGTGCATGGATGGAGTGCTGCTGTGAATTCCCAAACCATCCCTTTGCAAATGACTTCAATAATTCGATCTTATCCATTGTAAATACCTCCGTCTTATGATGTTTTTGTTGTGCACGTTCTTGTTGTGCACAACTTAATTATACAGACAGAGCTGCTTTCTTCAAGTTAGAATGTCGCTTGTATCTCTCGTTATGATAGAAATTGTTTAAAATCTCTCATTTTTTTACAGTGTGGAGCAGCTATGAGCTATAAGACAGATATTACTGGGGCTAAAGCTCCCTTTAATAGAGGAGGATATCTCTCAAGGTTTCCGGCAGAGCCTTCTCAAAAAGCTCTGCCAGATGACCATCCTCAATTTTTATCTCATCCATCAGCCAATCGCAGGCTGCCATTACCGTTCCGTAACAATAGATCTTAACCAGGATCTCCAGGTCGGCCTCAAGCTCCTGCCTGCCTGTCAGCTTTAAGATGCACTTTGTAAGATGCATGATGTTGGCTTCGGCCAGATACCGGATAAAAGCGTCGTGTCCACTGGTGTTCTTAAGAAGGTTCTGCATATACTCCCTGTTCTTAAGAAAATATTTCATTCCATCCGTCAGGGTATCCTTCCACTCATATTCATCAATGCCGACCTTGTCCATTATCTTACTGCTCTGATGAACATAGTCCCATGCGATCAGATCATACTTATCCTTGAAATGCCGGTAGAATGTAGCCGGGGAATAATCACAGTTATCTACTATCTCCTGAATGGTTATTTTGTCCACTGGCCGGTTCTGTGCAACTTCCCTAAGGGATTCGGCTAAAATCTCCTTTGTCGTCTGTCGCTTCATATGACGCTTCACATCTCCTTATCCGCATTGACCCCTCTGCCAGGCAAGCCTGGGGTTATATCTCTATAGCTCTACGCCTCATTTACGAGCTTTCCCGTCATATGTTCTATCTCCAGTTCCAGACAGCAGACGCGGGAAAAGGAATTTTTCATTTCCTGTTCGAGATACGCTTCATCATCGGTAAATTTCCGGGTTATACAGGTGCAGATCTCCCTCTTCTTTTCATCATCCGTAACGATTCTCATGTGTCCGAAGACTATCACGCTCCGGATATTTAACGCCCAATCGCCGTCCTTGCGATAGCCCTTGTCCATTACGCAATAGCTGACCTTGTCGCAGCCCGTGATGGCATCTATCTTGTGCCCCTCCTTTGCGCCATGGAAATATAGCTTCCCGTCTTTTTCAGAATACCAATGGTCCAGCGGCACTCCATAGGGGTAGCCCTGATCTCCGATAACGGACAACACTCCCCTTAACTCATTCTTCAGAAGCTCTATGCACTCCTCTTCCGGTATTTGCTGTTTAAAGCGTCTCATTCCTCTGAACATAGTACCAAATCTCTCCTCTGTTTATCCGGCTTTACTTAAACAGTGTAGCTCCCAGCTCAAAGGCCTTCTTACACTCCTCCGGAAATACCTTTTCATGCCTCTCCTGTTTGGCCTCGGAGTCAAACAGGGTCCAGGGCCAGTCCGTTTTGCTGTAATCCTTAAGCTGCAGCGTATCTCCGCTTATAAGGACCTCCGTAGGTCCGACGAATGAATTCAGGGTCTGCTGATAGCTGTCAATAAGCTCCCTGTACATCATATCGGGTGCATTGCTTGTCATGACGAGCAGGACTGGTATCGGATGCTCATTGCAGCAGGGCTTTTCCCTGTTATAGGTCAGATTCTGGAATATCAGTCTCTCGTACAAGGCCCTGAAGGATGCCGTGAGGTTTGAAAGATAGTTGGGCGATCCGATAATCAGGCCGTCCGATTCGCGTATGGCGTCCAGCACCGGAGTAAGTCCGTCCTTACAAATACAGTGACCCTTAAATTTTTCCTTCTTGCAGCCAAAGCAGGAAATACAGCCGGTATACCTCTCAAGCCTGAAAAGGTCAAAGCGTGTGATCTCTGCGCCCACGCTTTCAGCTCCCTTTGCAGCCTCTGTAAGAATGGTATCCGTGTTCCATCCCTTTCTTGGTCCTGCATTGACAACTACAATTTTCTTGCTCATATAGATTCCTCCTCTATTAAATGGGGATTTGTCCCCAGTAATATCTGACTTACAGCCGTAAGAGCTACTCAGCTCCTCAACTAATTTCACTTATATTAATATGATATTCTTCTTGAAGTATATCAACTGAATTTGATATACTGCTTTATTTTCTTCTTCAACGCTTTTTCTTATCCTCTATCGCAATCTCATATTTCCGGAACATCGATTCAAATTGTTGTTCAAACATTTATTTGCCCCTTCAATCATTATTCCACTCCGAGAGCTTTAAATACTGCCTCTTCCGGTGACGAATAGAAGATCAGGCTAAATGCTCCCACAAGATCAGAAGGAACACTGCCCAGATCCGCAGCAGATGTCATCGGAAGCAGAACCTTCTTCGCGCCACTGTCCAGACATACCTGCAGCGTGCTTGCAAGATTCTCAACCTTGATCAGAGTACCGCCAATCGTGATGTCACCCAGTATTGCCAGACTGCTGAGCGGTGTCTTGTTAAGCGCCGCAGAGCATAAAGCAATCAGAGTTGTCATCGCAAGTCCCGGTGTCATGCCAATTCCCTGCATATCCTGATAGCTGACGATATAATCCCTCGTGGTCGTACTGATCTGACCGGAAATAGCGTTACCATTTGCCTTGATATAATTAAAAGCGGTATTCGGGCCCTGCTTGATCTCAGAGCTGGTTCCAAGCCCTGTCAGCGTCAGCTTGCCGTTACCGGGCATCATCTGTGTTTCAAGACGATAACATCCAATCATGCCTGTCTTGGACTTATTCACCGTATAAACACAGCCCGGCTTGCCCATTCCTTCAGGGATCAGCTTGCCACCACCCTGCTCAGGAACAGAGACGTACCTCTCTTCAAAGGTCTCATTATCGAAATATGAGAAGTTGACATCATAGAATTCCATGCCGCCGATCTTCTTCAGCTGCTCTTTGACACGTCTTCTCAGTTCCAGGGAGATATCGATAACTTCCTGAATCTGCTCTTTTGTCGCTTCTCCATCCGGATACACCAGCTTCATAAAGCCGGACATCATCTTACGGACAGCGATAGTATCACGCTGATTCAGGTTATTCCCCAGTCGGAAGTATTTATCTACGATGTCGCTGTAGTTATCCTTCCTCATTTCCTTTAGGAACTCTGACAAGTAATCTGTGATGAAACCATAATCATTTGTAAAGGAGTCTGGTCTGTACTTCGGAATTTCCCATCCGGGAATATAGCAGTGAAAACGATCCAGAAACGCCGTATCCTGCCCCATTTCAGGCGGGAACGGGTCAAAGAGGCTGGATGTCTTCAGCAGGGTCTCCACACTCTGATTGATATTACCGACGAATACCATGGAAGCCTTAGCCTGTACCTGAGCCTTTCCTACAGAGAACTGGCCGGAAGCCATATAGCCTTTCATGATCTGGATAACATCCTTTTCCTTGGGCTTAATACCGGCAACCTCATCAAAAGCAACTACATCCCACATACCGACAAGGCCAACCTGTCCATTGGACATGTTATAAAAGAGGTTCGCTCTCGTGGTCTGTCCACCGCCGATCAGAATGCTGTTCGGTGAAATCTGCTCATACACGTAGGATTTACCTGTGGATCTCGGCCCCAGCTCGCAGAGATTGAAGTTGTTCTCTACCAACGGAATCATACGGGCGAGCAGAAGCCATTTTACCCTGTCACTGAACTTATCCGGCTCCATACCGATGGATCTGAGCAGGATATCAATCCACTCTTCCTTCGTAAATGCTTTCCTTCCGTTCTTCGCCTCATCCATATCGATATGAGGCATCTGGATCGGAGTAAGCTTGCGAATGCGGATAGGCTGCGTATTCTTCTTATCCTCTTCGATGAACTCGTAGTCCAGCTGAAGAATACACCAGATACCACCGCAGAGAAGCCTGTCATAGCTCTTGATGTAATCCGGGCTGATCGGGATATTCTTGATTCCCAAGTTCATAAAGGTAGCCTCATACCGGTCTTCCTTTGTATTCAGCACGACCGTAATCCTGTCGATGACCGTGTAGCTCCCACGCTCACGGAGCAATGCCAGGATCTTCTGAGCTTCATCCGGACGCACGTAATTATCACGGAGAATACGCTTTACATTCTCAATTCCCTCATTGATGATCTCTTCATCATCAGAATTGCAGTACTGTCCGAGAAGATATTCCAACACATACACAGGAACATTCGCACCTTCACGAATTTGTTTCGTAAGATCCTTTCTGACAATCCTACCGTCATAATACTGACGGAGCTTCATCTTGATCTCTTCCCTGTGATCGTCCGTTTCATTGACCACGTTATTCTCTGTAACGATTTCCTCTTCCTGCCTGAATTCGTACATGATTGCCTCCTAATTACAACACAGTAGGTTTTGATTATTCGTAAATTCTGAGCGTTCCCAAATAATCCCTTACTTTTACCTTGCTCTGCTTAACCATTTCTTCAAGTTGATCCTCTTTGGGATACTTTTTGAGAGCCTCTTCTCTGTTAAATGCTCTATCTTCTTCTCTGTCCTCTATCCTTATATACTCATAATTTGTCGCTATTTCATTTGCTAGGCTACGCATTTTAACAAGCATCTCATATATATCCTCTGGAATAAACGGAGCATTGATCTCTATTGTTTCTGAAAATGTATTAAAGGCTTCCTTATAGTCATCCCATCTTTGCGTAAATACTCCCTTACGCTTTTCCTTTTCCGTTATCTGCCATTCAAATGCCGGATAAAGCTGCCTTGTATAAACAGAAAACTTAAACATACATTCAAATATCTTCTCGTAGGCTGCAAATTCTGTATCAAACTGACGCTGAGTAACATAGTTCACTTTATCATTCTGAGCTTTCATTTTTTCAATCTCAATTTCCAGCTCATGCTTATATGACTCTATCTCTTTATCCAACTTGCTTTGATACTTTTTAAGCATCTTTTCTGTAAGAAAATCGGATAAATACTTTGAAACAACCGTTATTATAGCTCCTGCACCACCAAAACTTGCTACGGCTGTTAATACTATTTTCCAAACGTCTCCCCAGTTCATTTCACTCTCCCTCAGAACCCAAAATTGTCCGTAAACGGCAAATCAATAATGACCTGTCTTTCCATTACAACGGACTTCTTCTTATCATCTATAACACGTAGGAAATACTTCATATCCTGGTTGTATGTCTTTCTCTTAATATCAAACCTCAGCTTGAACATACGCTCTCTCGGATCCTCAGCCTTGCTGTCAGCCTTGTACAGTACTTCGTTTGAAATAACCTCTCCACCCTCTGCTTCAAAGCGGATTCGGGCATTCAACGGCTTTACCGTATCGCTCACGGGCTCTTCCTGTAGGAAGTCCAGATGAACCATAAGGT
>JAFTEI010000154.1 GCA_017453965.1 Lachnospiraceae bacterium | reverse complement strand
CAGGGGCTGCCGCATCGGGAACGGTGCGGCAGCTTTTTGGCTGTATTGACAGATAAATCCGTTAAAATTATACTTTTTTCATGATTCTATGCCGCGATTTCATAAAGGGAATAAAGGGCAGGATCAGTATTTATAAAAGCAGGGAAGGCTGCGGTTTTGGACAGCCTGATGGCCGGTATTAATTGGCTGCTACAGGATATTATTTGATATGCAGATGAGGTAATGGTTCATGGGGATATATCTGAATCCGAGAAATGAGAATTTTACCGGAACATTAAAAGCTCCGCTCTACGTGGATAAAACGATGATGATCGAGGTGATCAATCACTTTATCGACATAGAGAATAAATACGTATGTGTATCAAGACCCAGGCGCTTCGGCAAGACCATAGCAGGAAACATGCTCTCCGCGTACTATTCCAGGGGCTGTGATTCGAGGGAGCTTTTTAAGGGGCTTAAGATTTCAGAGACAGAGGGCTTTGAAAGCAAGCTCAATAAATATAATGTCATAAAGATAGACGTGAACAGCGAGTATCAGAACACCATGCGAAAGGAAATGATGATCCGGAGACTTACGGAGAAAATCCGGGAGGAAATGCAGCAGGCATTTCCTGATATAGTCTTCAAGGATGATGATTCACTGGCAGAGGCCATGTTAAAGGTCTACGACGCCACCGGAGAGACCTTTATCATCATAATGGATGAATATGATGTAATGGTGAGAGAGCAGGTTGATAAAGCGCTGTTTGACGAGTTTCTTTCGATGCTCAATGGTCTTTTCAAGAGTGATACCTTAAGACCTGCGATATCGCTTGCCTATCTTACCGGGATACTGCCGATAGTCCGTGACAAGATACAGTCAAAGCTCAATAATTTCAAGGAGTATTCTATCCTGGATGCCATGGATCTGGCGGAGTTTGTGGGCTTTACGGAGACGGAAGTCAGGGAACTTTGTCTAAAATACAGGCTGGACTTTGAAGAGTGCCGACGCTGGTATGACGGCTATCATCAGCATGGATATGAAATATATAATCCGGAGTCTGTAGTGATGGCTATGACTACAGGTGAATTTGACGTATACTGGAACCGCACTTCCACATATGAAGCTGTGGCCGAACGCATACGCATGGACTTCGAGGGAACAAGGGAGGCTGTAATCCGTATGCTTGCAGGTGAAAGCGTGGACGTGAATGTGACGAGGTTTATGAACACCATGGATTCCTTCAGATCCTGTGATGATGTTTTCACTTATCTTATATATATAGGCTATCTTGCATATGATAAAGAAGAGAAAACCTGTCGGATCCCGAATAATGAGATACGACAGGAGTGGGAAAACGCCATCGAGACAGAGCCGGAATACAAGATTACAAACAGTATAGTCAAAAAATCCAGGGAGCTTCTTAAGGCTACATTAGCAAACGACGAAGAGGCGGTAGCCAGGGCTCTGGATGCAAGCCACATCCATGTGACCAGCAACAGAAGCTATAATAATGAAGATGCCCTGCAGAGCGCGATATATCTTGCATATATCTACGCACTGAATAAATACACGATAATAAAAGAAATGACAACCGGTAAAGGCTTTGCGGACGTTGTCTTTATTCCCTATGTCCCCGATATCCCGGCTCTCATTATAGAGCTTAAGCATAATAAATCCGCTGAGAGCGCCATAGATCAGATAAGGAAAAGAAAATACTTTGACAGCCTGTCGCAATACAGCGGGGATCTTCTCTTTGTCGGCATAAGCTACGACGAAAAAACAAAGCTCCATACCTGTAAGATCGAAAAATTCGAGAAATAAAGATCGAAACCACCGGAAATAATGCTGTCGGCATAAGCAGCGGAGCGGTAACGATAAAGAACGGCGTATTTTACGCTAAGAAGGTGTCAAAGAAGGATAAAAAGACCGGGGAATACATACCTGATACCGTCACCGTAAAATGCGGCAAGGTCACGGAAACGGTAAAAATGATAGTCGCCGAATGATGCTTCCGTACAGGTGAACTCAGGGCGCTCGAATACCTGTTCGATAAAAGTATTTGCAAATCCCAAATCTTGTGGTACAATACATGGGTTGTAACCATATATTGAACGCGAGGTTTGGGATTAACTATGGCTTCAGAAAAAGACAATTACGGCGCGCAAAGCATTACCGTACTGGAGGGGCTCGAGCCGGTAAGGCTGCGCCCCGGAATGTATATAGGCTCTACGGGGGTGAAGGGACTTAACCACTGCCTGTATGAGATAATGGACAACTCGGTGGACGAGCATCTTGCGGGATTCTGCTCCACCATAAAGGTCACCCTTGAGGCTGACGGATCGGCCACCGTAGAGGATGACGGAAGGGGTATACCCGTGGGAATGCATGAAAAGGGAGTGTCTGCGGAGAGGGTAGTGCTTACGACCCTTCATGCCGGAGGTAAGTTTGACGGCGCATCCTATAAGACCTCGGGAGGCCTGCACGGCGTCGGCTCCTCAGCCGTAAACGCCCTTTCCAGCTCCCTTGATATCGTGGTAAAGCGGGACGGCGTCATATCCCACGACCATTACGAGAGGGGTGTTCCCACAGTAGAGCTTATAAACGGGCTTCTTCCCGTCACAGGCCGTACTAACCGTACCGGTACAAAGATCAATTTCACGCCCGACCCCGAGATATTCGATACGGTACGCTTCAAGGCGGATGAGATAAAATCCAGGCTTCACGAGACGGCATACTTAAATCCCGAGCTAACGATAATCTATAAGGACTTAAGGGGCAGCGAGCCCGAGGAGATAACCTATCACGAGCCCGAGGGACTGGTAGGCTTCATCAAGGATATGAACCGCAATAATGAGTCCATAAGCGACATAGTTTATTTCAAGGGGATGTCGGAGGGGATATCCGTCGAGGTCGCTTTCCAGTATGTAAACGAGTTCCATGAAGAGGTACTGGGCTTCTGCAACTGCATCTATAATTCCGAGGGCGGCACCCATATCACGGGCTTTAAGGCGCAGTTCACCCAGATAATGAATTCCTACGCGAGACAGCTTGGGGTCTTGAAGGACAAGGATCCGAATTTCAACGGCACCGATATAAGGAACGGCATGACAGCCGTGGTGTCGATCAAGCACCCGGATCCCAGATTTGAGGGGCAGACAAAGACAAAGCTGGACAATCAGGACGCTTCAAAGGCGGTTTCAAAGGTGACGAATGATGAGGTACAGCTTTACTTTGACAGGAATCTGGACACCTTAAAGGCTGTGCTCGCCAGCGCGGAAAAGGCCGCGAAGATAAGGAAGGCAGAGGAGAAGAGCAGGACAAATCTCCTTACGAAGCAGAAGTATTCCTTTGATTCCAACGGAAAGCTGGCTAACTGTGAGTCAAGGGACGCTTCCCAGTGCGAGATCTTCATAGTCGAGGGAGACTCTGCGGGAGGCTCCGCAAAGACCGCGAGAAACCGCATGTACCAGGCTATACTTCCCATCAGGGGCAAGATACTGAATGTGGAAAAGGCTTCCATTGACAAAGTCCTCGCCAATGCCGAGATAAAGACCATGATCAATTCCTTCGGATGCGGTTTTTCCGAGGGCTATGGCAATGATTTTGATATCACCAAGCTGCGCTATGACAAGATAATAATAATGGCGGATGCGGACGTGGACGGAGCTCATATTGCTACGCTGCTGCTCACTCTGTTTTTCCGCT
>JAFTEI010000017.1 GCA_017453965.1 Lachnospiraceae bacterium | reverse complement strand
GGCAGACGGGTCGTCTATCCCTATTCTCTTAAGGAAAACAACCATCTTTTTCAGATCTCTTATGTAATAAAGCTCAGTATTCTTAGAAGTCTTTTTGATATTATGTAAATAACTTATTAACGCTTCGATACGGTCTTCCATATTCCCAATAGTTCCCTCTCCATTAGCGGTTTCGCGCAAAATGCGCTAACCACTCACAACATTATAATTGCTTGAACATGGAAAAGCAAACCGATTTTTGGGGATAAAACGGGCATGATCCACCACTTTGAATAAAAAATCACAACATGTTGTGACCCATCGCAAATGACCGTCCGACATGTTGTGAAAAAAAAATTTTAAACAATATTTTTAAATATTATGTAAATAGTTTATGAAAATATGCCATAACCGACGCTATGGTCTTGGAGTCCTGAATCTTTCCTTCATATATCATATCGACAAGGTCATTGACTTCATACGGCACGACCTCTATATATTCATCCGGATCCAGATGCTGCTCGGTCTTCCTTAAGTCCCTGGCCACATAAACCTCGATGATCTCATTGCAGTAGGCTATGGCGGTGGCTATGGTGATAAGATGCTCAAGATCCCGGTCCGTGGTATACCCCGTTTCCTCCTCAAGCTCACGCTTCGCTGCAGTTTCGAAGGGCTCGTCCGCACTGTCCCGCCCTCCTGCCGGTATCTCAATGGTATTCCTGTCTATGGCGTATCTGTACTGATGTACCATGAGGATGCGCCCGTCGGGGAGCACGGGCACCACAGCCGAAGCCCCCTTATGCAGGCAGGCTACATACTCCTCCACCTTACCGTCGGGAAGCTCAACCTGATCCTTGCAGTATTCAAATATCACATTCCGGTCCACCACATTCCTGGACAGCTGTTTAAATCTTTTAAGCATCCCTCACCTGTTTTTATCGTAGATCATTTTCAAACCTTTGAGCATAAGGTCAGGATCCGCCGTTATCTCATGGGAGCAGTGCGGCACGATGACTGAAGCAAGGCCGCCCGTAGCTATGACCTTCGCCTTATAGCCAAGCTCCTGCTCAAACCTGTCTATCATCCCGTCTATCCTTGAAGCCTCGCCATAAATGATGCCGCTCTTTATGGCGTCCATCGTATTAGTGGCTATCTGCTTCTTAGGGGCTCCGAGGGAAACCCTGGGAAGCAGGGATGTACCTGCAGCCAGTGCCTCCACCGACACATTAAGTCCCGGAAAGATCGCTCCTCCTATATAGGTATCCTCCCTATCTATCACCGTCATGGTCGTGGCGGTACCCATGTCTATCACGATGACCGGCGACCCGTATATATTCATCGCAGCCACGGAATCAACCACCAGATCGGCTCCCAGCGTGGAAGGATCGTCCAGATGTATGTTTAATCCTGTCTTAAGCCCCGCTCCTATGACCAGCGGCTCGCATTTGAGCAGCTTCCTCAAGGAGGATTTGACTATATGGGTCAGAGGCGGCACGACGCTTGCGATAATGGCGCCCTCCACCTCATCCCTGTTTATATCGTGTATCTCCAGTATCGTCTTTAAGATGACGGCGTATTCAAGCTCGGTCTTATTGAGGTCGGTGGCGAATCTTTCGGTAAAATATATCCTGTTGTCATCGCCGAGACAGCCGGCAACCACATTTGTGTTGCCCATATCCAGAGCAAGGATCATGGCTGCTCACTCCTTCTCAACGCCGTGATGACCCTTACGATAACCGGCACCAGCACAAGGTCGATGATGAGCTCCACCAGGAAATTGATGCCGATGAGCCCCATTACGACATAGACGAACGCATTTTCAAAGCCTGCCGCCTGCCCCCAGCCTGAGATCAGGTCGAAGAAGAATATCATGACTCCGATACAGAAAATACCGGTATTGCAGACCGGAGCCGCTATGGCAGACAGGGCAACCGCTACCGTCATGCCACATTTTTTTGCCAGCCTGTCCACGATAAATCCTGAAGCAAAGCCCGCAAGGGTTCCCTTCAGAAGGACTATAATGATGGTGGCAACGGCATTCTGCGAGAACATGATGGCGCCTCCCGCATCGGCACCGGACACGACTGAAACAAGGACTATCATCGAAAAAACAAAGCCCAGGACAGCTCCTGTGAGCGGCCCGAAAAGGACGGCTCCTATTATAATGGGCACCAGGGAAAGAGTGGGAGTAAAGGGTCCCAGGCGTATGCCGCTCCCTATCGTCTGCAAAACTATGACCAAAGCTACGAGAACCGCAGTGCCGACCAGGCTCTGCGTTCTGGAATATTTCCTTTTCATTTTTACTACCTCCGCTGACGTTCCCCCGCAGGGGATACATTGCATCCAATATTTCTGCCAAAGAATATAGCATTTTTGTATACATTTGTCCATCTCAAAAACAGATAGATTATGATTTTATGGTCAAAATCAATAATCTGTGATATTATAGAGCCATGAAAAGAGTAATGATCGTTTCTTCAAACACACAAAAGATGCATGACCTTGTAAATGTCCTTGAGGCGTACTACAAGGTACAGGGCATACTGATGACAAACACCAACCTCTTAAGCGACCTTACCATAGGCCGCCCGGACTGCATAGTGGTATATGCTGAGGCGGTTGCGAGGACCAAGCTTTTCGGGGTTATAGACTTAAGGGAGAATGATGACCTGCTCAGCGTCCCTATGCTCCTCATAGCGGATGACAATGATGCCGAGACCTTCAAGCTCCACGTCAAGCCGGGGCCGGATGCCACTATATCAAAGGATGCGGCCTATTCCGATATCAAGCTGGCGATAGACAAGCTCTGCGCGACCTCGGAAAAAACCTACAGCATCCTGGTGGTGGACGATGATCCGGTGGCGCTGAAGCTGGTGAAATCACATCTTGATTCCTCATACAAGGTAAACTGCGTGAAATCAGGAATGCTGGCTCTGAAATTCCTGGAGAAGCAAAAAGTGGATCTCGTACTCCTGGACTGCTTCATGCCGGAGATGAACGGGCCGCAGACCCTGCAGCTCATAAGGAATATGCCCGCCCATAAGAGGACTCCCGTTATCTTCCTTACGGGTAATTCCGAAAAGAACATGGTAATGAACGCCATAAACCTGCACCCCGCCGGTTTCCTGGTGAAGCCTGTAAAAAAAGACCAGCTGCTTAATAAGATAGACGATGTACTCGATGCGTAAAAGCATCCTCCATAAGCTGAAATTATTCATAAAGATAATGCCGCAGCTGTCTGCGGCATTATCTTTATAAAAGGAAGGTCTAAAAAGGTAAATGGGAGGTTAATTTATTATCTTAATTTGAAAACAGTGCCGTCGAAAGATATCTGTCTCCCGAGTCGGGAAGCAGTACCACTATCCTCTTACCAGCATTCTCGGGCCTGTTTGCGATCACTGTCGCTGCCTTAAGAGCCGCACCCGAGGAGATGCCTACAAGCACTCCCTCTGATACCGCAAAACGCCTGCCCTCCGCAAAAGCATCATCATTTTCCACCGTTATTATCTCGTCATAGATCTCTGTATTGAGTACAGTCGGTACGAATCCGGCTCCGATCCCCTGTATCTTGTGGGGGCCTGCTGTTCCCTTTGAAAGCACCGGAGATGAAGCGGGCTCCACGGCTATTATCTTCACGTCAGGATTCTTCTCCTTAAGGTACTCTCCCACTCCGGTAAGGGTTCCGCCGGTACCGACGCCTGCTATGAAGAAATCAACCTTGCCGTCTGTCTGCTCCCATATCTCGGGACCGGTCGTAGCCTTATGTATAGCCGGATTTGCCTTATTATCAAACTGGGCAAGGATAACTGAGCCCTCTATCTCCTTATTAAGCTCCTCTGCCTTCTCGATAGCCCCCCTCATGCCCTTAGCTCCTTCGGTCAGTACGAGCTCTGCGCCGTAGGCCTTTAAGAGGTTACGCCTCTCCACCGACATCGTATCGGGAAGCGTGAGTATGGCTTTATATCCCTTTGCCGCCGCTATAGAGGCGATGCCTATACCTGTATTTCCCGAGGTCGGCTCTATGATGGTAGCTCCGGGCTTAAGCTTTCCGCTCTTCTCAGCGTCCTCGACCATAGCAAGGGCGATCCTGTCCTTTACCGATCCCGCCGGATTAAAAAGCTCCAGCTTTGTGATGATCTCAGCCTTATCCGCTCCGGCGGCCTTAGCATACCTGCCTGCGTTTATCACAGGTGTCTTTCCGATAAGCTCCAACGCACTGTTCTTAATATCTGACATTTCAGGTTCCTCCTTTTCCCGGGCCGTCACTCCTCTTTGATCCGTGCCCCGGTTATTATACTCTGTATTTCCTACAGGCTTAGTATGATTTGTGTTGCAAATAATATAATACTCCTCAGAGCATTTGTCAACACAAAATTTAAAAAATCGAGTAGGGGAAAAGCCCCTACTCGATTGTACGTTGCCCTCGGATACATCATCATGCAAGCATGATATGTACCCTCGGGCTTATCGCCCATAAAAAAGCTCCGGCACAGAGCGCTGTTCAGCGCTGTACCGGAACTGCTGCGACATAGCTCTTTTTACAGCTTTATACCGGAAAAATCTATATACAGATCCTCATATATCCCCGCCTTGACCTTATCATGGAATGTATATTCCTTAGGAAGGGTGCTTCCTTTTTCAAATTCATATACAGAAACCTGCTTTCCGGTGGGATCGACTATCCAGTACTCCCTGACTCCGGCATTGAGGTATTTGTTAAGCTTCCGCACATAATCACTACCGGCATTGTTCGGAGAAACCACCTCGATTATCCAGTCCGGAGCCCCTGTACACCCGTATTCACCAAGCTTTGCAGGATCACAGACTACCGTTACATCAGGCTCTACAGTGGATTTATCATCCTCATTAAGCCTCACCCCGAAGGGCGAGGCATAAACCTCGCAGGGTCCGCCTTTTTCTTCAATGTAGTTACCGATACGACGGCACAGCTCCGTTACCAGCTTCTGGTGTGCTCTTCTGGGCTGTGCCATTCCCGTAACCGGATCCTCCGGATAAAGCTCATAAAAAACACCGTCAATAAGCTCCAGCCTTACATCCTCGGGCGTATTCATGTAATCCTCGTAGGTGTACTCCCTGCCCTTTTCAAACCTGATACCGCAGACGTAATAATACTTATCGTCCTCTTTCTCCATTACCGGCTCCTCTTCACTTAAGCTTCAACGCTACACTATCCATAGATACCTCCTTTTCTGACGTTAAAACGCCTGAATCCCGCAGGAGACATCCATGTTTCCGGTCTCCTGCATTATATAGATGTTTGGAATAAGCAGGAAACTTCGAAATAAGATATATAAGAAATTATAGAAAAAACATAAGATATTTGGAATTTTCTGCTCGAAAAAAATTATACTACTTTACACCGGACAGGGTCAACGCCAATGTCCATGCGCGACGAAAAACGCGACGAAAAAAGTCAGGGCGTGACGTTTACGATGTTGGCTGTGTTATCGGCAGGAAGCGTGCTGCCGGGTATCGCAGTACCCGGGACAGTCGCATCAGGGATAGTAGTATTCGGGAGCATTGTATTTGGTATCGTTGTATTCGGTATCGTCGTATTTGGTATAGTTGTATTTGGTATAGTAGTTCCCGGCAAAAGAGTGTTTGTATCAGGCAGGACAACTGCATTCTCCGACGGCTCGGCAGTCTCCTCATCCTCATCACTGTCCGCCTCATCCTCTGACACGCTATCCGCCTCATCCTCTGAAACAGTCTCCTCCGGCACACTAACCTCCGACTTCTTAGGCAGAACCTCATCCTTCCCGTTCCCCAGCTTCTTATCGCTTACCCTCACCCCGCAGACTATGAACCGGAAAGCGTAATCATTCATGCAGGTAGAAAGCGCCAGCACATGATCCTCATCGGAAATCGAAGTCACCTCCGACTGTATGACATTCCCTGCCATAAGATTGTTTTTCGCAAACTCAGCAAGCCCGTCGCTGTCCTTATCGATAGCGGTAAACACAGGTCCCATGGAATCCACCGGCTTATACGAAAAGATCCGGTACCTGTACTCATGATTCTCGGTGATTATCCTGAAATACTCATGCTCCTTTATATAGTCCTTATCCGTCCTGTAATACCTCAGCTTGCCAAACATCGTAAGGTCACGCATATTATGACCGTAAAGCAGCGTATAATGATCTGAAAAATCCGTAGACCCGTTCTTATCCATGAAGATAGACCCCGAAGCCATATACTTCTGCATATAATTCCGCTTCAGATAATACTCATTATCCCCCGAGAATAAAATAGGATAGCTGATAAGCCCCTCATCGAAATAAATCCACCCGATGACCTCATTATTTATCTCCCGAAGCGCCCTGATATCCACATCAATCTCATCCTCAACCGCATCACCCGACACAGAGCCGGAAGAAACCGTGCCCGCGGAAACCGTCGCAGGAGCCTCATCCTGATTAAGGGCATGAGCGCTCACAAAGCGCCTGTTCGCATCATCATAAACCCGCCTGGTCCTCAGATATCCGATAAAACCGATGGTAAGCTCAGCCAGCGCAAAAACCGCCGTAGCCCCGCCTATCACGAGGAACACAAAAAGAGTGAGGCGGTAGATATCCCGCCCCACTCTCCTGCCATCCAGTTTTTTTACAATCTCATCCTTCTTCACGACACTCCCTGTGCAGCCTTATTTCTCTCTCTTATCTTCACGCCAGTCTTTGGTGTCCTGATAAAGGATCAAAGAACAAAGAGCAACCACTACACCGATGATGAGGATAAACACCCATTTACGCGCATCAAAATCATCCCCCGTCTTCGGCGCCCCGCTCTTGTCAATAGTATCATTAACCGGCGAAGACCCCGACCCCGATCCGCTCCGCATGCTTGAATTATAACTGCTGCCGGAGCTACTGGAAGTACTAGAAGACGAGTCATAATATGACAATGCAAACGTACTAAACTTTTTGCTACTAAACGAAAATGCATTCGAGTCTAACTCTTTCCAATCATCATTACAATTTGCAGCTTCTTCATCATCCTCATGATATGTATAAATACGATATCTCCTTTTCACGCTACTGCTACTGCTTCCACTAAGTCTGGTTCCCTCAGGGACAGTATATTTAAATGTCAAACTAGATCCTGCATCCTCTATCTCGTCGGATGAATATTCGGTGTAACCCGTGCCACCATCTTTATCATATGTTGCAAAACATACAGTAATATCAAAATATCTATTACTAGGTATCTTAGCCTCCGATTTACTCTTCTTAGCCATCTTTTCAATGGCATCCACCGCATCGTCATCTCTGTCACTTGAATCTATATCCTCCACATCAGCAATAAGCGAAAGATATTGAAGACTATCCATTGCATAACCAATATCATCCATGAAATTGCCCTCTTTGACCTGAGTTTTCAATATTTTCTTTACAATACCAGTAGTGATATCAGTCTTTATAGTAAGGTCTGTTCCCGAGGTATCAATTGCTCCTTTATAATAATATGGATAAATCTCTATATCATCTTCAGTAACTATATAATGTGTACTACTTGAACTGCTACTTGAACTACTAGAATTATTAATTTCAGCAAAAACCTCTACATCATCGCTTATGGTAACTGTTTTACTATTATCATATGTATAGGTTCCCTTTGAAACCGTACCTTTCCATGTATATTTATGATTTGAATAATCCGCCGAATATGGTGCATCCTGCCATACCACAGGTGCTGTTTTTTTCCAAATTTCAGTAATTCTTTTATTTCCAGTGTAGTTATATACATTAATATCTAGTTTAGTGTAATTGTCACTCAAAGTTTTTTTAATGTCTTTTATTTCGTTTGCAGAAGTACTAGTGGAAATGTTAAAACTGATTTTATCAATGCTATTATATCCATATTTTACAGTTGTAGCATTGACTTGAATTTTTGCTGTGACAATCATGTCTTCCGAAACAGTTGCTTCCTTGTTGGAATTGGTAATTTTAGTACCGGATTTAACTTTTCCTTTCCAATCGAAAGACTGACTTTTAGTGATTAATGGGTCGTATCCCGTTTCCGGAGTGGAACTCCACTCAACAGTACTAATTTTAACGTCCGTCCATGTCTCCGAGTCATTTCCAGAAACGGATTTTACAACAATATCACCGTGGTATCCATCAATTAACAACGTTGATTTGATCATTTCCTCAAGCGTTCCATTACTAAAACTCTTGTTATAGTCCGAAAAAGACTCAACTCTATAAGCTGCTTTTTCTTCTGCAAATAATTCAATTTTGTTTCCAACACATAAAACAGAAACAAAAAAAACCATTGTAACAAGTATCTGTAGAATACATTTACTAATTCTCTTTTTTTTCATAATCTCCCCTCACCTCTCGGATATGGTTTACGCTCTATATAAGTACATGATAAATCTCAGTTAAGAGGGTTCTCGGGGTTGGATGTGTTTTTTGCGATGTACTACCGAGCTCCGTCATGGCACTTGAAAGTGCTTTCTGTCAGGGGCGCTGGTACATGGCTAAATATGCCCTTTGGCATATTTTGAGCGCCGTTTACGAGTGCCATGCACGAGTGGCGCCGGTAAGTACCCGAGAGGTCATACTGAACACGGATGTG
>JAFTEI010000153.1 GCA_017453965.1 Lachnospiraceae bacterium | reverse complement strand
GTAAGGAGTGGTCTTAGTATCTGCCGGTCATTCCCTGTTGCAGATATCAACCCCCCGTCACGGAGAATGCTCTTAAAATTATCGCGCATCTTCTTTATCCCGGCATCGCTCCACCTGGCAGCCTTTTCATCTCTCGCCTGCAATTTGTGAATAAACGCAATCAGATCATCCTTATACAGCACGTTCTCTCCGGTTATAAGCTTCTCCTTATAGACCTCATCCATGAAGGTGTAAAAGGATCTATCATCCAGCATTACCGTAACGACGCACAGAATCTTCTGCATTTCAATCGGTTCAGACAAAAAGAAATTAAAGAATGCCTGATCCACCTTGCCAAGCCTGCGTCTCATGATGCTGAGTATCTCTTTTGCCCTGCTCTTTGACACGGCGCTGAACAGATTCTCTTCCGTACTCATCTCTTCAAGATCATCTATTGTCTTTCCATCAGCCATGTTTTCTATCGCTATCTTCATTTCCTGAAAACGGAGCGTATCCTTCGTTCGACAGAAGAATGGCCGTTCCAGCACATCAAACGTCATCATCGCTCACCTCTCCATCTTCGGTATATTCCGTATTTTCATCCGACGTGATTTCAATAATGTCATCCACGGAACAATGAAAAAGAGCGCAGAATCATCCGGTATAAATTTTACCTTTGCCGAATCAACGATCTCTATATCTTTTTCGATATCAGTCATAAAACGGGACTCGTAGTCCTTCACCAGATTGGAGATACCCACTACCTGAAGAGCCTGATTTCCCAGACTGTTTGTCTCAACTCTTTTTACGATCCATTCTTCGCCCCGGACGATGATTCTCATGCCAGGTGAGTATTCCACCCTTGCCATTTATTATTCCTCATCTTATTTTATTATCTCATCCGAATCCAAAATAATTGTAAACGGTCCTTCATTTACCAGGCTGACCTTCATCTCCGCACCGAAAACTCCGGTATCAACCTTCGCCACGCCCTCCCTGCACCTGTTTACAACATATTCATAGAGCCTTTCGGCCTCAGCCGGGGCTCCGGCCCTGATAAAGGACGGCCTGTTTCCCTTCCTGCAGTCCGCGTACAAGGTGAACTGGGATATGATCAGAAGCTCTCCCCCGACGTCGGCCAGCGAGAGGTTGGTCTTTCCATTCTCATCCGGAAAGATACGTAACCCCAGCATCTTGCTCACCATCTTGTCCGCGATCCTTTCGTCGTCATTTTGCCCGACCCCGGCAAGTACCAGAAAGCCCTTTCCGATACTGCCCTTCGTTACTCCATCAACGCTTACGCTTGCCTCGGATACTACCTGTATAACAAATCTCATCTATCGACCTCACTCACTATCTTAAATTATTGCAAAAGACCCTGAAGCTCATAGCTTTAATTCCATCTTCACGTGCATAATGCCCTCTTCGAGAAACTCCCCGGAGCACACCTCAAACCCTGCCCTTTCGTAGAACCCGATGGCATGGCATTGTGAATCTATGGTAATGACCTTCGGCGAGTATCTCCGCCTTATCTCCTCCAGACCAAAGTCCAAAAGCCTGCCTCCCAGGCCCTGTCCATGCTCAAGGGTCAGCACTCGCCCCATTTTCACCACGTCCGAAGCGACCATAAAGGCTCGCAGATATGCAGTGACCTTCCCGTCCTCTTCATAGAATACGTGCAGGCTGTCATAGTCCTTATCATCCATATCCTGATAGACTATTCTCTGTTCCACAATGAAGACCGCCGCACGGGCCTTTAATATCTCATATATTTCTTTGACTGTAAGCTCATCAAAATACTTTGTGGTAAACATATTCCTTATCTGTCCTCACTCTCATATTTTTCGCCGACGTAGGAAAAGGTTTTTCCCCTGTCTGCCGACTCATAAAGGCCCGACACACGCCCCTCGTTGTTCTTCCCGTGGTAGTCCCCGTTGGCTCCCTGCGCTGCCAGCATATACAGCTTCCCATCCTCCTCCCAGACACTCTGCGGTATCACAAAGGGATTGTATATAGTCCCGTCCGCAAGCTCAACCATGGCTGAGGGGTAATTGATCTGACGGTAGTGCTTTCCCCCGTCCTCCGTCCTGAACAGGAGCGCGTCGTCCCCGCCGTTGTAAGTAAGGCACGAAAACCCCAGCTCCCCGTCGTCCAAAAATGAAAGCCACGAAGCTTCTCCTCCGGAGCCAACAAAGGGATCCGGGTTTACAAGCTCAACCTCCCGTTCTGCCCCCTCTCCCCTCACTCCGAGCAGCACATAGTAGCTGCTGCCCAGGGCCCTGTCCACCGGAACCAGCTTATATACCTTTCCATCTTTAAAGCTGTAGGAGCAGTCCTCTTCAATGTCTGCCCAGGCCTCTATCGTGGACTCATCATATTCCGGCACGGCAGTCGATACATTTTCCTCCGCCTCATACGTTACCGTATTCTGTTCACTCAAGCGCTCGTCCATATAGGCATATAGAGAGCGGTACAGGCCATCCCTGTCAAAACCATCCGTCCGGAAAAAATCATTATAATAAAATACCTGCTGATCATTTTCCCTGATACCCGGAATAAAGCCCATGTACACATCTTTAAATTTCCCGTAGGGGAGCTCTGCCAGGCAGAGGGAAAGCCAGTCACAGACATCGCTGCAATAACGTGTCAGCTCCTGACTGCCCCCGTAAAGCCAGACCACCGGCTGGTATACTATATCCGTTGCCGTTTCGCCCTCCCGGATCTCCTTCCATTCCACTCCCCTCT
This sequence comes from Lachnospiraceae bacterium, assembly GCA_017453965.1. Lineage (GTDB taxonomy): Bacteria > Bacillota > Clostridia > Lachnospirales > Lachnospiraceae > NK4A144. Next base: position 329 of record JAFTEI010000153.1, on the reverse strand, counting down.
GCAGCTTATCCGAGAATATCCTGTCGGTGATGGTCTTAAAGGCCTCCATTGCATAGCTGTCGGGAAGCGACAGGGTGTTTTCAGCCAAAAAATTCACCCTGTCCCCCTGTACCCGGAACAGGTCCCCGTTAAGGCTGATACTTTTGATCTCCTTTATCCCATACCTGTCCTTGAGTATCTGTGCGGCCTCATCCTTCGTATATCCACCGAATTCCTGGCTTCCGTCAAACAAGAGCTCATGCACGTCGTCTGCCTGTTCGCTGCCCTTTAAGGTGACGACGACCCCGGCCGGATACCACTCCACTGAATAATTGCTCTGCCTGAAGGCG
>JAFTEI010000152.1 GCA_017453965.1 Lachnospiraceae bacterium | reverse complement strand
TATAGATCGCCAGGGCGGCGTCATCCTCTGAAAGATTTATTTTTTCCGCAAAAGGAGGATACTTCTGAACATCCTCCATAAACCCGGCATCGATCACTGCCCCGGCGCTGCAGTCCTTATAAATATACTTAAGCCTTCCCCCCGGAAAGGAGGCACTCAAGAGAACCGCCGCAGCTCCAAGCTTCATGATACCTATTATGGCTGCGATATAATCCTTGCCGTTTGACAGGACGATCGGAACCATGCCGCCCTTCTTAACGCCCTTTTCCTTAAGCTTCGAAGCGATCCGCCCTGAGAAAAGATCGAGCTCCTTATATGTCAGCTTCACTCCTGTGGCCGGATCATCAATAGCGGTATGCTCCCAAAAACGCTCTGCATTTGTTCCAAAAACAGCAACCAGATTATCAGACATATTTACCCTCCTCCAAAGCTCCTCCTCTGAGACATGGGTCACGGCGAACTCAGTATTATGCTCCACCTGAGTGATCACCCTGATAGCCGCGGGGGTTACCGTCCATACATATCCGTAAGAGCGCGGATTTCCTCCGAGAGCTCTTTAGTAAGCGCGTCCTCCTCCACTCTCCAGACCCAGTTTCCGCCGAGGGTCGAGGGGAAATTTATCCTGGCGGAATTGTCGATGCATAAATAATCCTGGAGCGGGATTATGCAGTAGTCCGCAACGGACTGCAGAGCCGCCCTGATGACCCGGTAGACTATGGTTTTGGTGTCCCGGGTATGGAGGTCCAGATACCGGTAAACCGCCTTGCGCTCCGCGGGCTTTATGGAACGTATCCACCCCGCCAGAGTCTCATTGTCGTGGGTCCCGGTATAGACTACGCAGTTTTTATAATGGTTATGGGGAAGGTACTCGTTCTCCCCCTTCACATCCTTTGAATCAAAGGCAAATTGCAGCACCTTCATATTCGGGAAGCCGGATTTTTTTACGAGCCTGCGCACCGTCGGAGTGATAAAGCCAAGGTCTTCCGCTATGATATGAGGCTTCCCCAGCCTTTCCTTTATCGCGTTAAACAGGTCCATCCCCGGGCCTGCCTCCCAATGGCCGTTTCTCGCGGTCTTATCGCCATAGGCTATTGAATAATACTCGTCGAAGCCCCTGAAATGGTCTATCCTGACCACGTCATAGAGCTCGCAGCACTTTTCCATCCGCCGAAGCCACCACTTATAGCCCGTTTTCTTGTGCTGCTTCCAGTCGTATAAAGGATTTCCCCAGAGCTGTCCGTCGGCGGTAAAGGCATCTGGCGGGCAGCCTGCCACGGCCTTTAGATTGCCGTCCTTTTCCACCTGGAAGAGGCCCGGCTTCGCCCACAGATCGGAGCTGTCGGGAGAAACGTATATGGGAATGTCGCCGATGATCTCGACCCCGTTGTCGTTGGCATAGCGCTTTAATTTAAACCACTGTCTTTTGAACTCGTACTGGAGGAATTTGCGGAAGCGAATCTGATCTGAGAACTTCTTCCCGGCAGCCTTTAAGGCCTCAGGCTCTCTGAAGCGCAGGTTGTCCGGCCACTTTGTAAAGCTGACCCCGCCGTTGGCATCCTTTATTGCCATAAAGAGGGCGTAATCCTCGAGCCAGTCCCTGTTGTCCTTCTCGAAAGCCTTATACTCGGCCTCCTTTTCAAAGGAGCTTCTCTCAAAGGCCTTGTAGAGCACCTTAAACCGCTCTTTGTAGAGCCTCTCGTAGTCTATCTCATCGGTCTTCGTCCTTCTGTTCAGTCCCGCGCACTCCCTTTTTGTAAGAAGGCCCTCCTCTATAAGCGCCTCCAGTGAGATAAAATACGGGTTCCCGGCGAAGGTCGAAAAGGTCTGATAGGGGGAATCCCCGTAGCCCGTAGGCCCTATGGGAAGGATCTGCCAGTATTTCTGGTGGGCCTCCTTTAAGAAATCCACAAAGTCGTATGCTTTTTTCGAGAGACTTCCTATCCCGTAAGGGCCGGGAAGGCTGAAGATAGGTAATAAAATTCCGGCTGAGCGCATATTTTTCCTCCTCTACACGCGGATAAGTCCCAAAGATTGCAGGAAAAGCAGGAAGAGCAGGAAGGGTGCGATAAATTTCACCATCACGATATACATGCCCCGTCTGCCGAACTTTTCCCCGTTCTTCGTCGCCTCCGCCACAATGGTTTCCGGCTTTACCGTCCAGCCGACCAGGATACAGGTCCCGATGGCGACTATGGGCATCAGCAGGTAATTACTGATATAATCCAGAACGTCCAGCACCTGTCCCACCGTTCCGTTGGGAAGCTTTAATTCAAAATACAATACATTGTAACCCAGACATACAAAAATTCCAATAACAAGCGCTATGATTGCCTCTATTATCGTCGCCTTTTTTCTCGTCATTCCGAAATGGTCTATAAAGGAGGACACGACGGCCTCCATGATCGAAATGGAGCTCGTCAGCGCCGCGAAAAATACCATGATGAAAAAGACCGCGCCGAGGATCATCCCGG
>JAFTEI010000151.1 GCA_017453965.1 Lachnospiraceae bacterium | reverse complement strand
TTCAATACAATTTACTCTAAAAATATCTTTGGTATCTCATCATCCCAGTCATCCTTCTGTGACCGTGTCTCCGGGCAGCTCCGGTAAGGCTTTCTTTTTGGCAACAGCCTTTTTATCACTGGCAAATGGCAGCTCTACTCCGTAGGGAACTACTATTTTTACCGCCCTCCTGAGGTTGCTGAGCTCGACCTCCTTAAAGCTCCCTCCGTATTCTCCATCCAGGGTCCAGGATATATCCTCGTCTGAGGTTATCTTCATGGACCTGGTTTTGAAATTTAGTATCAGAGCATTCTTCTCGCCGGTCCGTATCGAATTCGCCACATCTATATTGTAGGCCGCCACCTCCAGCGCCGGCCTTATAAAGGTGGCCTCGAAATATCCATCGTCCAGCAGAACGTCCGTGCCGACAAAATTCCTGATCCCGCCGACGGAAAGAGAATTGCTCACCATTCCGTAGATAAAATTATCCTCGATAACTCCTCCGTCGTATTCAATTTTTATCCTGTAGGGCTTGATATCGGACAGATGCTTTATTCCCTCGAAAAGGTAGGCCAGATGGCCGAAGACATTCTTTATCGCCTGGTCCGTTCCATAGGAAACATCCGTAAACATGCCGAAGGCTGCCACATAGACAAAGGTATCACTGTTAAACGCTCCCATGTCGAAGTTGACGACTCTTCCGTGAACCGCTATATCGGCGGCCTTCCTCATATCGGCAGGTATTTTGATCGACGAAGCGAAATCATTCGTGCTGCCTGCGGGAATGTAGCCGATAGGCACCTTCTTCCTGCATTTCATCATACCTGTAACGACTTCATCCAGGGTACCGTCCCCTCCGGAGCAGACCACGAGGTCAAAGCTTCCCGCACGCTCCATCGTTTTCTGAGTGGCATCCCCGGATTCCTGCGTCGGATATGCCGTTACCTCATAGCCCCCTTTTGTAAAAATGTCGACAATATCAGCGAGATGCGTAATTATCTTTTTCTGTCCCGCATGCATATTATAAATAAAAAGCAGCTTCTTCAAATACCGATACCCCTCCTGCAATGTCTGTTATATGATCGCAGCTCTGTCAGCTGGCAGCTCCCGTCAGGTATTTCTCAATGCCCTCTGCGGCTGCGTCCTCGTCGCTTCCATCGGTTATGACGTTTACGTCATCTCCGTTCTTCAGAGCCAGAGTCATCATTCCCATAATACTCTTGGCGTTTACATGCTTCGAATCACAGTCGATATACACGCTGGAATCAAACTGGCTCGCAACCTGCACCAGTTTTGCAATGGGACGCGCGTCCCCATTATCGCTCATAGCAACAGTGACCGTTTTCTTTGTCATAATCTCCTCCGTTACTCTTGTACTGCTCAAGCTTTCCGAAGCTTGTCGGCAAGCTCACTCAACTTTCTCAATCTATGATTTACACCGGATTTTCCCACCGGCGGATCGAGCATTTCCCCAAGCTCCGTAAGAGTTGCCTCCTGATTTTCAAGCCTCAGCTCAGCAATCTCCTTCAGACCCCTGTCCATCTCTTTAAAGGCTCCGCAACTTATCAGATACTCGATATCCGCTATCTGTCTGACCGCTGCGCCCACGGTTTTCTTAATATTTGCGGTCTCACAATTTACACTTCGATTAACCCGGTTTCTCATTTCCTTCAGCACCCGGGTATTTTCCATGCTCAAAAGGGAGTTATTGGCTTCCATTATATTGAGCATATCAACTATGCCGTCGCCTTCCTTGACGTACACGACATAGTATTTCTTTCTCAGGGCTATCTTTGCCTCAACCCCAAAGCTTACTATAGTGTTCTTGAGTATCTCCGCGAATTTACTGTCATTGCAGACTACTTCCAGATGATATGATCTCTCCGGATCGTTAAGCGAACCAGATACCAGAAACGTGCCCCGGATAAAGGCTCTTCTGCAGCAGTCCTTTTCCGTGAGGAGCGCTACCGCAGTTTCCAGTGATTCCCCCGATTTCAAGGTATCTCTGACATTTTCGGCATCTGTTCCGTAAATACAGATCATATACAAAAATAATTTAGATTTACGCACGCTGAGATTAACAGTAATATTAAATGTTTTTTTCAATAATGTAAAGCACATTCTTGCAACATTAATATTTTCTGTCTGAAATTTTATGTAGGGCCTTCCACCCCTTTCCCCGCTTTCTCCGCAAAGCCTGTAGATCCCGAAAAGCTCGGCAATGCGGCAGTGTCTCGACTGCGGAGGATGGAGCAGAATCTCCTCCTTGACTCTCTGGGAAAAGGACATTATCTGCGGCCATCCTTTTCAATATCCCTGTGCTCGATCCGGATACCATACTGGCCGTTGCTCTTCAGGCGCTCGTAAATGCTGTTCGCAAGAGTGACGCTCCTGTGCTTTCCGCCCGTACAGCCGATGGCTATCACAAGCTGGTACTTCCCCTCAGTGATATAATTCGGTATCAGAAAGAGCAGCATGTCCTCGAGCTTGTCCAAAAAGATATCGGCATCATCGAAGCTCAGTACAAAATCCCTTACATCCTTGTCGTTTCCTGTCTTATTTTTCAACTCATCCACATAATAGGGATTCGGCAGAAATCTGACGTCAAAAACCAGGTCCGCATCGTTCGGTATGCCGTATTTATACCCGAAGGACAGGATCGTTATGAACAGGTTGGCAAAATTCTGGTGCTTGGAAAAAATATCGTCCACCTTTTCCTTGAGCTCCCTCGTCAAAAGGTGCGACGTGTCTATTATGTATGTGGCCCTGCTCTTAAGATATTTAAGAAGCTCCCTCTCCTTGACTATGCCGTCCTCGACCCGGCCATCGGCGACTAAGGGATGGGCCCTGCGGGTCTCCTTAAAACGCTTTACCAGTACGTCATCGTCGGAATCCAGGAACATAATCTCATATTTGAGCCCATAGCTGTCGAGGCTCTCCAGGGCCTGCGAAATGTTCTTAAGTCCGGTCCTGACGTCAATTCCTATCGCTATCTTCGTAAGCTCGGAATTGGGCGTCAGCGACAGCTCGGCAAATTTGCCTATGAGCGGGATCGGAAGATTGTCCACGCAAAAATACCCGATATCCTCCAGCATCTTGAGCGTAGTACTCTTTCCTGCGCCGCTCATTCCCGTAACTATAATAAAATTCATGGTTCAGAACTCCCCCACAATACGCACTTCGGGCTCCAGCTTCACCGAAAAATGCCTGCTCACCCTCTCTGTCACATCATTTATCACGTCCATTATATCTGAGGCGGTCGCGTTGTTATAATTTATCACAAAGCCGCAGTGCTTCTCCGAGACCTTGGCTCCTCCAACCCTGTAGCCCCTCAGGCCTGCGTCCATTATCAGCTTGCCCGCAAAATACCCTTCGGGCCTTTTAAAGGTGCTTCCGGCACTGGGATATTCCAATGGCTGTTTTGACCTGCGCTGTGCGGCGAGCTCATCCATCCTGTTTTTGATATCCTCCCGGTTTCCCCGGCTCAATCTATAGGTGACCGAGCTTACCGCTACCGGCTTCACCTGCAGAATGCTCCTTCTGTACCCGAATTTGAGCTCCTCATTGCTGAAGCTGACCTTATCCCCGTCGGTGGCTATTACCTCCGCGCACTCGACGATATCCGCCATTTCTCCCCCATAGGCGCCGGCGTTCATAAGTACCGCGCCTCCCGCTGTTCCGGGAATGCCCGCGGCAAATTCAAAACCCGTAAGCGAATTCTCCAGAGCCGTATTGGCTATTGCAGAAAGCAGGGCCCCGGCCTGGGCCGTTATCGTTTCCCCATCGACCCTTATCTCATTGAAATTGTCATAAAGGAGAATAACGCTTCCGCGGTACCCCCTGTCACCTACAAGGAGGTTACTGCCGTTTCCGATGATCATATACTCCCTGCCGGCCTTATTGAGGTAGGCGATGACCTCCGAAAGCTCCTTCTCATTTACGGGTTCAATGAAATAATCGGCCGGGCCTCCCACCTTAAATGTCGTATGAGCGCTCATGGGCTCGTCTTTTTTTACCTTACCCTCCTTTACGAGGGTCTTGAGAAAGTCGTAAAAATATTCACTCATCTACATTACCAGCTTTGCCGCACCGTATATTCCGCCGTCGTTGCCGAGCACCGAGCGCACGAACTTCACTTCTTTGCAGGCATGGAAAACATACTTGTCAAAATTTTTAGTAATGAAGGGAAGTATGACGTCTCCCGACATTGAGACCCCGCCGCCGATGATGAAGAGCTCCGGATTTATGATGTTGGCTATCACTGCCAGACCTTTGCCGAGATATGCTCCGAATTTCTCCGCGACCCTCGTAGCAAGCGCGTCTCCTTTTTTTACAGCCTCCCACATATCCTTTGCGTTAAGCGGGGCAGTCCTCATTATGCTATCGTCATCGCTGCTCTCCAGCTCCTTCTTCAAAAGACGGACTATACCGGTAGCCGAGCCGAACTGCTCCAGACAGCCGCAGTTCCCACAGTTGCAGGCTTCGATGGGCTCGTCGCTTATATGGATATGTCCAATCTCTCCGGCGGAACCCGTGACTCCCGCATATATATTTCCGTCTACAACGATACCTCCGCCTATGCCGGTCCCGAGGGTCACCATGACGATATTATTATAGCCCTTTCCGCTTCCGGCCCAGGCTTCTCCGAGAGCGGCCACGTTGGCATCGTTGCCTGCTCTTACCTTTATACCGCCCAGATGGCCCGAAAGCTCTTTGCTCACATTAAAGACCCTGTCCCAGCCAAGATTTACCGCTTTATTAATAACTCCGTCATCATCCACCGGACCGGGAAGTCCTATGCCGACTCCAAAAACATCCTCTGCCAGACAGCTCTTCTCAGCCATCTTGGCCTTTATAGCCTCGGCAATATCCGGCAGCACATGTTTTCCGTCCTCTTCAGTCCGCGTCGGTATCGACCACTTTTCGATCAGGGTCCCGTCGCCCTCAAACATTCCCAGCTTTACCGATGTTCCGCCAACATCAACACCAAATACCTTTTTCCCCATTATTCAGACTCTCCCCTCTTCTTTGCCAAATTTTCCTGAACACGCTTGTAAAGCTCCTTCGCCGCGTTATAACCCATCTTCTTCTGACGATAGTTGACTGCCGCGGTCTCACAGATTATCGCCAGGTTTCTTCCGGGCCTTATGGGAATGTTGTGACAGACTATCTTATTTCCCAGATATTCTGTGTACTCCTCTTCGAGACCCAGCCGGTCATAATCCTTGTCCTTATCCCAGTCCTCAAGCCTTATGACCATGTCGATATTGTGCTCATCCTCAACTGAGGAGGCTCCGAACAGCGCCATGATATCCACGATTCCTATACCTCTGAGCTCAATAAAATGCTTGGTGATATCGGGAGCCGAGCCTACGAGCTGGTCGTCGGAGACCTTTCTTATCTCGACCACGTCGTCGGTGATCAGACGATGTCCACGCTTTACCAGCTCCAGCGCCGCCTCGCTCTTTCCTATTCCGCTTTCACCGGTTATCAGCACTCCCTCACCGAATACATCCACCAGGACCCCGTGTATCGAAATGCAGGGGGCAAGACGCCAGCTCATGAAGCGGATAAGCTCCGACTCGAATTCCGAAGTCGCTCTCGAGGTCTGAAGTACCGGAACGGAGTACTTGGTCGCCTTCTCCAGAAATATCTCATCGGGGGCAATATCCCTGCAGAAGATAACGCAGGGTATATCGTTGGACAAAAGCTCGTCAAAGATCTTTTCCTTGGTTTCCTTTTCCATGGTCTCCATATAGGAAGCCTCGACAAAACCTATAATCTCCACACGGTTCCTATCAAAATGCTCGAGGTACCCCGTAAGCTGCAGAGACGGTCTCAAAATATCCGGGACGGTTATCTTTCTCTTTTCCAGGTCCACCTCGGGATTTAGAACCGTAAGATTCATTTTTTCTATGAGATTTGTAAGCTTTACGTCTGCCATCTGTCCCTCCTGTTGTGTAATTATTATCCAATTTTAGCATTTATACAGAGGCTTATCAAGAATCCTCACCGGGTTCCGACGCCGGCTCATAGGGCGTTTCATCCCGCATTATATTGCCCTTTTTCCTGGCTTCGAAGAAGTCCCTGACGGCCTTTGCCGCCCTTGCGTTCATCCCCGGCGCGGCAGCCAACTCCTCATCCGTAGCCTCCGCCACCGCCTCTATGGAGCCGAATTCCTTCATCAGCGCCTTTCTGCGCTTATCGCCGATGCCCTGAATGTCGTCCAGGATCGAATGTATCTGCGCATTGGACCTTAAATTCCTATGGTAGGTTATGGCAAATCTGTGGGTCTCGTCCTGAATTCTCGTTATCAGGTGGAAGCTCTCGGAGTGTGTGTCGATGGGCTGCTCCACGTTGTTGTAATATATCCCCCTAGTCCTGTGCCGGTCATCTTTGACCATGCCCGCCACCGGAATATCAAGCCCCAGCTTCTCCAGCACCTCAAGGGCTATATTGACCTGTCCGCGGCCTCCGTCCATAAGGATAAGGTCGGGATAGCGGGTAAAGGAATCCTCCGTTTTCTCAGCTCCCTCAACGCTCTCGGCGTTCTTAAGCCGGGTAAACCTCCGGGTCAGGACCTCGTTCATCGAAGCGTAGTCGTCCGGGCCCACCACTGTCTTTATCCTGAACTTCCTGTAATCCGACCGCCTGGGCCTTCCGTTTTCAAAGACCACCATGGAGCCGACGGATTCGAAGCCGCTTATATTCGAAATGTCGTAGGACTCTATCCTTACCGCGTTGTCCAGACCGATAAGGTCCGCGATCCCCTGCGCGGCCCTGGTGGTCCTGATCTCCTCCCGCTCGAGCTTTTCGGAATCCGTCGTAAGGACGATCTCCGCATTCTTTTTGGCGAGCTCTACGAGCTTCTCCTTTATACCCCTTCTCGGTATCAGGATACTGACCTTACTGCCGCGCTTGTCGCTCAGCCATTCCTCGGCCACCTCCCTGTCCTCTATCTCCTTCTCGATCATGATCTGCGGCGGTATAAAGGGCGTGCCTGTGTAAAACTGCTTTAAAAAGCTGCCCAGAATATCTGCATCGCCCGTCCCCGCAGTTTCCGTCATATAAAAATGATCTCTGCCGATTATCCTGCCGTCCCTCACAAAGAATATGGCAACCACGGCATTTTTCTCGTTTCTCGCCATGGCGATGACATCCCTGTCGGCTCCGTCGGAGCTGGTGATCTTCTGCTTCTGTGCAACATCCTTTACGGAATTCAAAAGATCCCTGTAGCCGGCCGCATCCTCAAAGCGGAGCTCCTCGGAGGCCTTCAGCATATTCTCCTCCAGCATGTTCAGTATCGGCTTATAGTTTCCTTCCAGAAAATCCAGAGCTCCCCGGACTCCCTCGTTGTATTTCTCCGCGTTGGTACAGCCGCTTCTGCATGGAGCCTGACATTGATGTATCTGGTAATTCAGGCAGGGACGCTCCTTATCTGTATCCCTGGGCAGCACCCTGTTGCAGGTCCTAAGCTGATATATCTTATTGATGAGCTCTATGGTCTCTCTCACGCTGTAGGAGCTGGTATAGGGACCGTAGAGTCTGGCCTTTGTTTTGGAGGCCCCTGTATCGCCATGGGGCTTTCTTGCAAAAAGTATCCGCGGATACTCCTCATTGACCGTGACCTTTATGTACGGATAGCTCTTGTCGTCCCGGAGCATGGTATTGTACTGCGGACGGTGCTCCTTGATGAGATTGCACTCCAGCACCAGCGCCTCGAGCTCCGAGTCGGTCACAATATACTCAAAGTAGTTGATATGCGTGACCATCTTTTCGATCTTGGCGCTCTTCTTCGTCGCCCTGAAATACGAGTGCACCCTGTTGAAAAGATTTACGGCCTTTCCGACATAGATTATCTCGTCATTCTCCGCGTGCATTATATACACTCCCGGTTTTTTCGGAAGCTTTTTCAAATTTTCTTCAATATCGAATTCCATGAGGATATTTTATCACAAAATTTTTTTGAGCCGGACACTATTTTGCAGTATCCGGCCCAAAGGCATGAAACAAATGAAAAAAATGGTTTTGAAGCTTCGTCAACTTACTGTTTTATTTCTTATGGCAAATTATGATGACTTCCTCTTGGAAACTACATCGAAGATAACCGCTATAAGAAGAACTCCGCCCTTAACAACTCTCTGCCAGTTCATGTCGACACCCATGATGGACATACCCAGGTTCAGGACACCCATCAGGATAGCTCCGATAACAACTCCGGTAGTGGTTCCTATTCCGCCGTATGCCGAAGCACCACCGATGAAGCAGGATGCGATGGCGTCCATCTCGTAGTTGGTACCTGCCGTCGGGTTAGCCGAATTCAGTCTCGCCATGATGATGAAGCCGGCGATGGAAGAAAGGAAGGCTACGTTTGTATAGGCTATGAAATATACTTTATTCGTATTGATACCGGACATCTCCGTCGCTGCCTCGTTTCCGCCGACTGCGTAGAAGTAACGTCCTGTGGTGGTCTTGCTGGTTATGTAGGTGTAGATAAGTACGATAACCGCTACCCAGATAAGGATTACGGGAATTCCCTGATATTTTGCAAGCTTGTACATGAAGAAGATAACTACCGCGCAGATGATAACCGTCTTAGCCATCATCGCCGAGAAGGAGCCTGCCTCATAGCCCTTCTTGATCCTCTTTGCTCTCGCGGATAACTGAGCGCCAATATAGGCAACGCAGATGATTATACCTACTGCAAAACAGGTTATGTTGAAGCCATTTCCTCCGAAGAAGTCCGGTACGTAGCTGTTGAATATGTTGTTGAAGGCGTCAGGCATGGGCGAAATCGTAAGACCCTGAAGGATAACGTTGGAAAGTCCTCTCCACATATACATACCTGCAAGGGTCGTGATGAAAGGAGGTATCCTCTGATAGGCTATCCAGTATGCCTGCCAGGCTCCGATCAATGTACCGATGATCAGGCAGACCAGCATGGCTACGGGAATGGCTACGTTGTGATTTACCATCAATATAGCGCCGACCGCGCCCACAAGTCCTACTATAGAACCAACCGAAAGGTCGATGTTTCCTCCGGTAAGTATGCATAAGAGCATACCCATTGCAATTACGAACACATATGCGTTCTGTGCTATTACGTTGTTAACATTCTGGGGGAATAAGAGCTTTCCCTGCGTAGCTACCGTGAAAAATATAATAACAATGACTGTAGCAATGGTCATCGCATATTTAGTTAATACACCTTTTGCATTCATTATATCTACCTCCCTCTTAATCATATGTAACGGCATGACTCCTGCGTCGTCCTGCCAAATCGTCCGGTGCGATGCAAAATTATGACTTCGTCATAATCGCACCTCCCTAAGCGCTTTTCTCGTCCTTGGTGCTGACTATCTTTGCCATGATGCTTTCCTGAGTAGCCTCTTCGGCGCTGAGCTCTCCGACCATTTTGCCCTCATTCATGACATAGATCCTGTCGCTCATTCCCAGTACCTCGGGCAGCTCGGAGGATACCATAATAACCGATTTCCCTTCTGCCACCAGGTCATTGATAATACAATAGATCTCATACTTTGCACCTACGTCTATACCTCTTGTAGGCTCGTCCAGGATCAGCACGTTGGGATCTGCGAACATCCACTTTGCCAGCAGAACCTTCTGCTGGTTACCTCCGGAAAGGTTCCCGACGTTCTGCTCCACCGTAGGGCACTTGGTATGCAGCTTTGCCGCGTAATCCTGAGCAACATGGTACTCGAGGTCGCTGTCTATTACGCCGTTTTTAGAGCTTACTCCCGCCATATTGGCAAGGGAAGTGTTAATTTTTATCGAGTTGGACAGGATGAGGCCGTTGCCCTTTCTGTCCTCAGTTACATATGCAATTTTGTTTTCGATAGCCTCTCTTGTATTCTTCGGATTTATCTCTTTTCCGTCCATTAAGAGCTGACCCGAAATATTCGTTCCGTAAGACTTACCGAAAATACTCATCATAAGCTCGGTCCTGCCGGCGCCCATAAGTCCCGCAACGCCTACGACCTCTCCCTTATGAATCTTGAAATCTATGTTGTCGCATACCTTTCTCTCTGAATACAGCGGATGATAAACTGTCCAGTTCTTTACCTCCAGGGCCACGGGAGCGCCTGTGAAGTCCTTCTTTTCCCTCTTGGGGAAACGATTAGTAAGCTCACGGCCAACCATCCTCTGAATTATGATGTCGTCTGTGATCTCATCCTTTCCCTTCACCATGGACTCGCCGATCGTGGAACCGTCTCTCAGGATAGAAATAGTATCTGCGACATAAGAAATCTCATTTATCTTATGAGATATGATTATCGATGTCATTCCCTGCTTCTTGAAATCCAGGAGCATATCCAGCAGCGCCATGGACTCTGTTTCATTAAGCGAGGAAGTGGGCTCATCAAGGATAAGAAGCCTTGCGTTCTTTGAAAGCGCCTTCGCTATCTCGACCAGCTGCTGCTTACCTGTTCCTATATCCTTAATAAGCGTTCTGGGAGACTCGTTTAAGCCAACCATCTTAAGATATTTGGAGGCCTCATTGTACTCCTCGTCCCAGTTTATGTTATATTTTGATCCCTTTTCATTTCCGAGGAACATATTCTCGGCTATGGTCATATAGGGTATCAGCGCGAGCTCCTGGTGTATTACCGCGATACCTTTGAGCTCTGATTCTTTTATGTTCTTAAACTTCTGAACTTCTCCGTCGTAAATAACATTTCCGGTATATGAGCCATAGGGCCATGTTCCGGAAAGAACCTTCATAAGCGTTGACTTACCGGCGCCGTTTTCTCCTACAAGTGCATGGATCTCACCCTCCTGCACTTCAAAATTGACATCGTCGAGCGCCTTCACGCCAGGAAAGGTCTTGGTTATATGATCCATTTTAAGTAAAACTTTTCCCAAATCTCATCCCTCCTGTTTCATGCCATTTCCTTAAAAAAGCGGAGGCGGGCTTTTCGCCGCCCCCGCTCAAAATACTCAACCCAAGTCGAAATTACTTAAGATCGTCCTCTGTGTAATATCCGGAGTCGATAAGGAGCTCTTTGTAGTTGTTAACATCTGCAAATACGGGTTCGCAAAGGTATGAAGGAATAACGCCTGTGCCGTTGTCATAGGTCTCTGTATCGTTTACGGGAACCTCTCCACCCTGAGCGATAGCGTCAACCATCTTTACAACCTGTGATGCAAGTGTACGTGTATCCTTGAAGATAGACATTGACTGCTTACCTGCGATCATGTTCTTTACGTTGGGCTTATCACAGTCCTGACCTGTGATGATGGGCCAATCTCCCTTGTATGCGCTGTCAAGTGCGTTCTCAACACCAAGTGCTGTAGAGTCGTGTGTGCCAAGAAATACGTCGATCTTCTCGCCGCCTGCATAGTATGAAGAAATGATGTTCTCCATTCTGGACTGTGCTGTAGCTGTATCCCAGTTAGCTGTTGCAACTTCTGCGAAATCCTTCTGGCCGGACTGGATAACGAGCTTTCCGGAGTCGATGTAGGGATTAAGAACGTCCATAGCGCCGCCATAGAAGAACTGTGCGTTGTTGTCGCCGGGGTCACCGGTGAAGATCTCAAGGTTGAAGGGGCCTGCAGCGTTGTCGAGATCCAGCGTATCGCGGATGTACTCGCCCTGCTTTGTTCCAACCATGTAGTTATCGAAGGTTGCATAGTAGCTTACTGCATCTGTGTTCATGATAAGACGGTCATAAGCGATAACGGGAATGTTAGCTGCCTTTGCGCCCTCAAGAACTGTTCCGAGTGAAGAACCGTCGATAGAAGCAAGAACGAGAATGGAGTCGCCGTTTGCTATCATGTTCTCGATCTGGGAAACCTGAGTTGCAACTGTGTTATCTGCGAACTGAAGATCAACTGTGTAGCCTGCTGCCTCCAGCTCCTTCTTCATGTTCTCGCCGTCCTGGTTCCATCTCTGGAGATCCTTTGTGGGCATCGCAACACCGATTGTTCCAACCTCCTTGGGAGCTGCTGCCTCTGCTGCGGGAGCTTCCTCTGCTGCCGGTGCTGCTTCCTCTGCGGGAGCTGCTTCTGCCGCCGGAGCTGCCTCTGCTGCCGGTGCTGCTGCATCCGCTGCGGGAGCTGCTGCTGAACCACAACCTGCAAGAAGAGATGCTACCATTGCTGTTGAAAGTAACGCACTGAGTAATTTCTTTTTCATCTTTTTTCCTCCTGATTTTTTAAGTTGACAGACTGGATTGCCTGTTAGGTCAAAGCTTAGCACAACATTCCCGACAAAAAAATAGGAAAAAATTG